>NZ_JASBAO010000001.1:1440000-1740000 GCF_029953265.1 Commensalibacter oyaizuii | reverse complement strand
CAACGGACTATGACTTTATATCCGTTGTAATTATAATTTCATCCATCATACGACGTAACTTTTGGCGACTGTCAGGATAATGATCTGTTGCGATAATTTCACATAAATATCGCATCTGACGTCGCGTCGTATATAACTGATCAATCAATTGTAGAACTAAGGGCATTGCATCTTCTGTTACCCCCAAGTGATCACGCAATTCTAAAATCAGTCGAATACGAGCTTCATCAATTTCATGAAAGCAGTAATGACCTTCTTTTGTCTCTGGTTTTACCCATTGATTGCGGATCCAAATCTCAATTTCAGCAGATGATACTTGTGGAAGATTAAGACAAAGTGTTTCAAGTGTTATCATCTCTTCTTCTCCCCGATTTTTAATATAATGCTATTTGTCAGAATTAGCTGGTAAGTTCTTAAAAAAATCTTCCAAAGCTTTGTCAACCTTACCGATGGTTACTTGTAAGGTAACATACAAATCTCCAGCTTCATCTTGTCCTTTGGCTGGTAACCCTCTTCCACGCAAACGCAAGACATTACCTGTGTCTGAATGAGCTGGAATATTCAAAGCAACATCGCCTTTGGGGGTTGGGACGGTGATTTTTCCCCCTAAAACTGCCGTTTTTAAATCTACAGGCCAATTCAAACGAATATTTCTGCCTTCACGTTTAAAATGAGGATGGGGACGAATATGAATGGTAATTAAAGCGTCACCTGCAGGCCCGTTTTGAAAACCTGGTTCACCTTTACCACGTAAGCGTAAGACTTTACCATCTTCAATACCCGCTGGAATGGAAACATCCAACATTCCACCATTAGGTAACGTTACCCTAGATTTGGTTCCATTGACCGCTTCTAGAAAGTCAATATCTAAGTTATACCTGCGATCCTGCCCCCGCTGTGCGCGAAAACCGCCCCCTTGCTGAAAAGGTCCCCTACCTGCACCGCCAAACATTCCAAAGATATCTTGTAAATCTTCTTCGGAAAACTGGGCACCATTCCCTGCATGACTATAACGAAACCCTTGATTACCATCAGCATAATGACGATAACCACCCCCTCTAGCGAAACCTTGTTCTTGACCATTAATATCGATTTCGCCACGGTCATAGCGTGCTCGCTTTTCTGGATCAGATAAAAGTTCGTTTGCAATCCCAATCAATTTAAACTGTTCTTCAGCATTTTTATCGCCAGGATTTAAATCAGGATGATGCTTTTTTGCTAAATTACGATATGCTTTGCGAATTTCATCCTGACTGGCGGTTTTAGAAACACCTAATATTTTGTAAGGGTCTTTACTCACTGCGAGATTTCCTTTGAAACTGACATGATTTTTTCGAAATCTAACTCTTCAGCCAACGCAATTACTAATGCTTCAAAAACATCCGCAGGTATACCAGCATGCGCAGCATCTTTAGCCATTTTCGACAATTGATCTTGAATGAAATCTCTTTCAAAACCTGGTTGTTTTCTGATATTTTCCATAAGGATGCTCTGTTTGTTTAAGAAATTTATGATAAATTGAAGCTCTGTCTATACTATCATAATAAGTTTAATGTATGCCAACAAAAGATATTTTTTAATATTAAGGGACACGACCTATAAAGAGAATAAATTTTATTATTCTTATGTCAAGCAAACAAAATATAAGCTCTTATCTTTAAAACTTTTACTTGTCTAAAATGGTAGAACGAAATTGCCCGACTTGTCCGCGATGACGTAACCAGTGGTCTGCTAATACACACGCTAGCATGGCTTCGCCAACTGGTACTGCCCGAATGCCAACGCACGGATCATGACGTCCCTTGGTAATAACTTCAGTTGCATTTCCTTCCGAGTCAATTGAAGGCTGCGGAATTAAAATAGAACTCGTTGGTTTAACTGCAAAACGTACAGTAATTGGTTGTCCTGTGGAAATACCCCCCAAAATACCCCCAGCATGGTTAGAAGAAAAAGAAAGCTTTCCATCAGCCAAATATATAGGATCAGCATTTTCCTCTCCACGTAAGGTGGCAGCAGAAAATCCATCACCAATTTCAACCCCTTTAACTGCATTGATACTCATCATTGCTTGGGCAATATCAGCGTCTAATTTTCCATAAATAGGCGCACCTAAGCCCGCCGGTACCCCTTCAGCAACCAATTCAATCACTGCCCCAATAGACGACCCCGCTTTACGAATAGAAGCCAGATAATCCTGCCATTTTGGCACCATTTTTGCATCTGGACAGAAAAATTCATTATTAGTAACCTCGTCCCAAGACCAGTTACGGCGGTCAATAGTCTGATCGCCAATTTGTACCAAGGCTCCACGGATTTTAACCTTATCCCCCAAGATTAATCGTGCGATTGCCCCCGCAGCAACCCGCATTGCTGTTTCACGAGCCGAAGATCGTCCACCCCCACGATAATCACGAGTACCATACTTCAAGTCGTAGGCAATATCGGCATGTCCTGGACGGTAAGATTGAGCAATATTAGAGTAATCCTTGGAACGTTGATTCGTATTTTCAATAAGCAAAGAAATCGGGGTGCCTGTTGTTTTTCCCTCGAAAACCCCTGATAAGATTTTTACCTGATCAGGTTCGTTACGTGTTGTAGTAAAAGCAGATTTTCCAGGTCTGCGCAAATCCAACCAAGGTTGAATTAATGCCTCAGACAAAGGAATTTGAGGGGGGCATCCATCAACAACACATCCAATAGAAGGCCCGTGACTTTCCCCCCATGTCGTAACCCGAAATAATGTGCCAAAACTATTATACGACATGGTATCTTGTACTCACTATGGAAAATAATATTATTCTTCTGAAGCTAATGCTATATCTGGAGCTGTTGGATTTTTCATTCCAACAATATGGTATCCACAATCAACGTGATGGACTTCACCAGTTACCCCACGGGACAGATCAGAAAGAAGATAAACTCCTGCGCCCCCAACTTCGTCAATTGAGACATTACGCTGCAAAGGTGAATTTAATTGATTCCATTTTAAAATATAGCGGAAATCACCAATACCACTGGCAGCCAATGTCTTAATAGGACCAGCAGAGATTCCATTGACACGGATATTATCCACGCCCAAATCTGCCGCCATATATTTAACAGAGGTTTCCAATGCAGATTTTGCAATACCCATCACATTATAATGTGGCATTACACGTTCTGCACCCAAATATGTTAGTGTTAACAAAGATCCACCTTCTGGCATCAGTTTTGCAGCTTCCTTAGCAACAGCTGTGAAAGAAAAGCAAGAAATATCCATAGCCGTTAAAAACGCTTCTCTAGGTGTATCAACGTAACGACCACGTAAATATTGCTTATCAGCCCAACCAATTGCATGCACAACAAAATCCAGTGTGCCCCATTTATCAGCAATATTTTGAAATGCTTTGGTAATATCTTCATCGCTACCAACATCACATGGAATAAGATAATCAGATCCCAAGCTTTCAGCTAAGGGTTTTACCCTTTTTTCTAAAGCTTCCCCTTGATAAGCAAAAGCAAGCTCTGCCCCTTGTAATGCACAAGCACGAGCAATTCCCCAAGCAATAGAATGATTATTGGCCATACCCATAATCAGTCCACGTTTACCTCGCATTAATGACCCTTCGACTGGAAGTACAGCACCCTCTTTTGACATGATAATCCCTAAGATATTTTGATGGTTTACACGACTTATGATATATACTCAGAAAAAACAGAAAAATCTGCATTTTATTGTTCATACATGATTTATAGTAGAAAGAAAAGAGTATCCTGCCCTTTCATTTCCTTTGCAAGATAATTTATGTCACAAAAACTTCACTTGCTTTCAAAAACGGCATTCAAATACTTTTTGATCAAATTTTAAAAGCCTGCCATAATCAACTTATAAAGAATTGTATATTAATAGAACAACATTCTTATTAATATACTGATTAGCAGGTTTATTTAGCTTAATATGTCCTGATTATGCACAAGGAATATTCAAATGCTTCATATCAAAAAAATATTAATTCCCATCCAAGGTACTTCCTTATCCCACTCAACCTTAACGACAGCATACTTATTATCACAAAGCTATGATGCACATTTGGCTGTTTTACACGTTCATCCAGATAAAAAGGACATTATACCCTTAACGGGAGAAGGGCTATCTGGAACAATGATAGAAGAGGTCATGAATATCGCAGAACACGAAAGCATAAAACGACTAAAATTCACTCGTAAAATTTTTGATGATTTCATTGATGCACACGGCATAGAGCAAACCTCCTTGGCTCCTAGCGATGAAATGAATGGAAAAATAACTGCAAGTTTTACAACATTGACGGGTCGTGAAAACAGCATCATTACCTATTGCTCCCGTTTGTCAGATATTACCGTTCTTTCTCATCCAAACTCGGACGAACATGTGTCCTCTTCTGAAATATTACACACATTACTTTTCGAAAGCGGTCGTCCAGTTGTTATCGCCCCCAAAGAAAACCCAACCAGTGTTGCGAAAAGAATCTGTATTGCTTGGAATGGCAGCGCTGAATCAGCAGCGGCCTTGCACGCCAGCCTAAGATGGATTCATTCTGCTGAAAAGGTTGGGATTTTATATAGTGCTGATTACGAAGATCAGGGTAATACAATTAACGATGTTTCAGATTATCTTAAATTCTATGGTATTGATGTTGATTTATTAAAATTTAATGCCGACAAAAACACGGGCGAAAATATGTTAGCCACCTGCACAGACTATGGTTGTGATCTGCTATGTATGGGGGCGTATTCCCACCCACGCTGGAAACAACTGATTCTTGGTGGGGTTACCAGCTATATGCTAGAGCATGCCAATTTGGCTGTTTTAATGTATCGTTGATCATTGTAATCTTTTCTATTTCCTTAATCTTATAGTGAAAGAGGAATCTCTTTCACTATTTTTTTTCGTATTATAAATGAAACATCAATAATTCTTTGTATATTATAAAAATATTCGATATATTATTAAAAATTACTTGATTTATTACCCCTATCTAATAAGGATACCATATTGTGGCCCCCACGAATAAAAATGCAAATGCAGAAGGAAGTTTTGTGCTAACCGCAAATCGCTTTTCTGATGGGCGCGTTGTTTGGTTTACCCCCCAGGGATACTGGAGCGTTATCCTTGAAGAGGCAGAAATCTTCCCTTCGAAAGAGGCTCTTGACTTGGCACAAGAAATTGCCAGCAAAGATGTTGCAACACAATATATTGTTGATCTCTATTCCGTAGAATTGAATTCAAATCGCATTCCACGCACAACCCGCGAACAGATACGTGCTTTTGGCCCAAGCACCCATCCCGAATTTAATCCCCGCTCTATACAAGAAACAACACTCAATGAATAATCATCCTACATCCTCCCCTACCTCTTTGGCTGTTGGTCGTTATAACTATGATCAACTGGATCACAATTTTCTAAAAGAACGTATCAATCAATTTCGTTCCCAAATCCAACGCCGTCTTAGTGGTGAACTATCTGAAGATGAATTTAAGCCCTTACGTTTGATGAACGGGGTTTATTTGCAATTGCATTCCTATATGTTACGAGTAGCCATCCCTTACGGAATTTTATCGTCGACCATGTTACGGGGATTGGCGTATGTTTCGCAATATTACGATCGTGGGTATGGACATTTTACAACCCGTCAAAATATACAATTCCATTGGACCAAGTTAGAAGAAGTTCCTGATATCCTAACCCATCTGGCATCTGTTGAAATGCATGCTTTACAAACCAGTGGAAACTGTATTCGTAACATTACTAGCGATGAATTTGCAGGTTTGGCCGAAGACGAAATTTTAGATCCACGCATCTATGCTGAAGTCATGCGTCAGTGGTCAACCTTGCATCCTGAATTCACATTCTTACCACGTAAATTTAAAATCGCCATCAGTGGATCATCTAACGATCGCGTTGCCGCCTGTTTTTATGATATCGGTATTTTAACACGCCTAAATGAACAAAACAAACCTGTATTTGAAGTATGGGTAGGCGGTGGGTTAGGGCGAATCCCCTATCAAGGCAAAGTCATTCGTGATGATTTGCCCCCAGAACATTTACTTGCCTATATCGAAGCAATCATTCGCGTATATAATCTGCATGGTATCCGCAATAATTTGTACAAAGCACGTATTAAAATCCTAGTTGAAAATTTAGGAATTGATGCCTATCGTGAGCAAGTAGAAAAAGAATTCGCTAGTATGGATTTGGATCAATATCGTCTGTCTGATGATATTATGAGCCAGATTCAAAAACGCTTTGGCCGTCCCACCTTAGCAGATTACCCCAATGCCTCTGCAACGTTAGAAAATCAACGTAAGCAAGATAAAGCATTTGATCGTTGGGTTAAAAATAATACACATCCTCATTTCCACAAAGATTATATTGCGGCTGTTATCGCCCTTAAAGAAGTGGGTAAAACCCCAGGGGATATAACTACGGAACAAATGTATGCTTTGGCTGATCTAGCTGATCAATTTGCTTTTGGCGAAATCCGCGTCACCCATCTACAAAACGTTGTTTTGGGACATATTCGTAAAGATCAGCTTTACGCTTTATGGCAAGAACTAAAAAAATACAAACTGGCCACACCAAATATTGGATTAATTACAGATATTGTATGCTGTCCTGGAATGGATTATTGTGCTTTGGCCAACGCACGTTCTATTCCTGTTGCTAAACAAATTGCTGCCTTATTTGAAGACATCGAACTACAAGAAAAAATTGGCCCTATTAATATCGGTGTCGATGGTTGTATTAATTCATGCGCGCATCATCATATTATGAATATCGGCGTGCTAGGTGTTGATAAAAAAGGCGAAGAATTCTATCAAATTAAATTAGGCGGTTCTTCCTATAAAGAAGGGGCATCTATTGGATCAATTTTAGGTGCATCCGTTACAGCAGACGAAGCAATCGCCGCCGTTAAAAAGCTGATTGACTTTTATTTAGAACAACGTCAAGACAACGAACATTTTATTGATACCTATCGTCGCCTTGGCACCGCCCCCTTTAAGGAGATCGTTTATGCCACTGCTTAAAAACGGAGAGATCATTTCTGATCCTTGGACATTGATCGAAGGGGAATTACCCAATCCATTATCCCCAAATACAATCGTACCTTTTGCATCTTTATCAGAGATGGACATCGATGCAGCTTCTCAGCCATTGGGTGTCTTATTCCCCTGTGATCAGGATATTGATGCACTAAAACCGTTCTTATCAAAACTGGCACTCATTGCCCTAAACTTTCCCGCGTTTAAAGATGGCAGAGCATTTTCTCAAGCTCGTAAAATTCGTGAACAATTAAAATTCACAGGCGAGTTAAGAGCCACAGGTAGAATGTTATCTGATCAATATCAATTTCTAATCCGTACGGGATTTACAACCGTAGCCTTACCCGAAACTGCCAATATTCACAGTTGGCAACAAGCAATGAATGATTTCACCGAAGCCTATCAACCTTCGATCCTTAATGAAAAACGCCTTTCTGGGTTACGCTGGAAAGTGTAATAAAGAACAAAAGGATAAAACAGCAATCAATATGCTTGCTGTTTTACCGCATTTAACTATCTAAAACGAATTTACATTTTCATTTTAAATAAGATACTTATATTAAGAAACCGATAAGATTTTTATTAACACAGTGTAAAACTCATGAGTTCTGCTTTCTCTAAGCATAATATCTTTCAAGAGCTTCTGATTATTCTTTTCAGAGCCTATTTAAAGCTAGCGCTAAAAACAACGCGTTGGCATTTTGATGTTGAAGCAGAAGCACAAACACTTCTAACCTGTCAAAATGGCCAACCTGCTTTAGTAGCTTGTTGGCATGAGTGCCTGGCTCTCAGTCCACGACTGTGGTGGTGGGCCTTACCTCAAAACCCAAATTTACAGCTTTACGTTTTAATCAGTCGTAACAATGATGGACGGTTAATCAGCAAAGTCGTCGATCCGTGGCGTATATGGGCCGTGCAAGGATCATCCAATAAAAATGGTCAAGACAAAGGAGGGGCAAAAGCATTCCGTGAATTATTGGCCCATACCAAAGCAGGCCATCTGGTAGCCATCACCCCAGATGGCCCCAGAGGCCCCAGACATCATCTGCACGAAGGCCTGTTAAAACTAGCTTTACTTTCCAAAACTAAGATTGTTCCCGTGGGGGCGTATTGTCGGTGTCTGCGATTAAAAAGCTGGGATCAATTAATCATCCCCTTACCCTTTGGCAAAGGCAAAATGGTCTGTGGATCACCTATAGCTGTAACCAAAGATAATTATAACCATATTGGGGAAACCATCATCACCGCTCTTCACAATGCCACCAACAAAGCCCAACAATAATGGTATCAAAATCCCCGTCTTCCTTTTTGCTAATAATTTGGGCTGGTGTTGCCACCTTAATATCCCCATTATTAAAGCTCTATTTAAAGCGTCGTTGTTACAAAGGCAAAGAAATTAAGGAACGTCTTGGGGAACGTATGGGATATGCAACTTTGGCGCGTCCAGATGGTGAAATCATTCATTTTCATGCCGCCAGTGTGGGTGAAGTCATTTCTATCTTCCCAATCATTCATGCTATTTATACATGCAAATCTGATCACTATTTTTTAATCACAACGGGAACAGTTACGTCTTATCACATTGTTCAACAACAGTTCAAAAACCATCCAACTTTGTCCAAGCGTATTCTTCATCAATTTGTGCCTTTAGATATACCCAAATGGATTAAACGTTTCGTGCAATATTGGCACCCTTCAATCAGTATCATTGTGGAAAGTGAATTATGGCCCAATCTTATTACTCAACTTCATCATCATACTCCTGTTGTGTTAATCAATGCACGCCTATCGGATAAATCTTTTTCCACGTGGTGCCGTTTTCCTAAAACAGCACAAGCCTTATTAACACAATTCACGTGGATTGCTGCACGCTCTGCACACGATCAACATAATTTACAAAAACTGGGGATAAAGGCTGATTTTTGGGGGGATTTAAAACAAATCGCACCAAAATTACCCTATGATTCAGATGAACTACAAAAATTAAAACTTAGCATAAATGCCCATCCTGTATGGCTTGCTGCCTCCACTCATACCACTGAAGAATTATTTATTGCTAAAGTTCATCAGCAACTAAAACAACAATGGCCAGATCTGATTACCATCATTGTTCCTCGCCATCCAGAACGCAGAAATGAAATCGTCACCACATTAGGTGCTGTTCCTCAACGTAGTTTAAACCAACCACTAATGGCTGGATCATTATATCTATGGGATACATTGGGTGAATTGGGGTTACTATATCGACTGTGTGACATCGTCTTTATTGGCAACAGTATTAATACCACCCCCAAAGGTGGCGGGCACAACCCCTTCGAACCCGCCCGCCTTCATTGTGCAATGGCAACGGGCACAAAAATCCATAACTTTAAACAAGCATACGACTTATTTGGAAACAGCATTGCCCATATTACCACCGTCGATCATTTAACTGCTTGGGTTGGGGATATGATCATGCATCCAGAAAAAAGGAGTGACCGTGCTAATCAAGCTTTGCAAATCATCACCCAACAAAGCAAACTTGCTGCAGATATTGCAGACAATCTTTTAATCCTGAAAATGACAAAACCATGAAAGCCCCCGCATTTTGGCAAATTTATCCGCCAACATTCATGGCAAAATTACTGCATCCTTTATCTTACATCACCCATAACATAACGCGATATAGATTATCGAAACCTCGCTGGAAAGCTTCCGTTCCTGTAATTTGCTGTGGTAATTTAAGTGTTGGGGGAACGGGTAAGACAACCCTAGCCCTTGATTTAGGACAATATTATCAGCAACAGGGGATAAAAATTGCTTTCTTAACCCGAGGCTATAAACGGAAAAAAACCTGTTCCAATCCGATCCTAGTCGACCCCAATTACCATACTGTTCATGATGTGGGCGACGAAGCATTATTACTGGCACAAATTGCCCCCACATGGGTTGCCAGCAACCGCGCTTTGTCCGCACAAACAGCAATTAAACACGGGGCACAGATGTTAATTATGGATGATGGATTTCAAAATCCCAGCCTATATCAAGATCTGCCTTTACTCATTATTGATGGCGGGGCGGGTCTAGGTAATCATATGGCCATGCCGGCAGGTCCCTTGCGTGAAGCTTTGCAAGATGGCCTATTGCGTGCAAAAGCATGCATTTTGATCGGAGACGATCAATATCAAATTCGTTCAATATTGCCGCAGTCTCTACCCGTTTTTCAGGCATATTTAGAAATGAATCCTGAAATTCATACGCTAGCAGGACAACAAGTCATCGCATTTGCTGGAATAGGCAGACCTGATAAATTCTTTCAAAGTTTACAAGACAATAAACTCAGGCTCTTTAAAACATTTTCTTTCCCTGACCATTATCACTACCAAGACAAAGATATTTATATTCTAAACAATCTTCGTAACCGTTACAACGATATCTCTATCGTCACCACGCCAAAAGATTACGTAAAATTACCTAAAACACTACAAAGCAATGTCATTCCTTTGGGAGTACATCTACGGTGGGAGGATCCAATGGCACTTCAGCGATTGCAGGCTCTTTTAAACACCACACTTGTCCAGGACGCAGGGGGATAAACTGATCAACTGCCAGCAAATGATTTCTGAGTACCCCATATAATGTATGCACAGGTTCATAGGCCTCCTCACTGCTTAACTGAAACGTTCCCCAATGAATACCAAGAGCTTGCTTTGCACCACAATCTAAAAAAATATCTACAGCTTCTTTTGGATCATTATGATGATTTTTTAACAAAGAGCGAGGGGCATAGGCCCCTATATTAATAACAGCCACATCCAGATTCGGAAATTGCGTTTTCAATTGTTTAAAAATTGCCCCATCTCCATAACTAGTATCCCCTGTGAAATAAACAGTGTATTTATCAGACGCAACCACAAATCCACCCCACAAAGCATGGTTACGATCGCAAATTCCCCGAGCTGACCAATGATAAGATGGCCATAAAGTAATCTTTAAGCCTTCTTTTAGGACATATTTATCAAACCAATCCATCGCATGGATCATCATTTTTGATGAAATATGGCGCTTTAGAATATTGTCGTTACCAAGGGGTGTAAAAAATATAGGTTTGTGACGAACGTAAAGACGGCGTAACGTGCGTATGTCCATATGATCATAATGGTTATGTGTAATTAACACCGCATCAATATGAGGCAAGTGAAACAAAGGCACCCCTGGCGGATTTACCCTTTTTTTACCAATAAAAGGCAATGGCCCAACCCGTGGTGACCAAACGGGATCAACCAAAATATTATAGCCCTGTATTTGCAATAAAACGCTGGCATGACCGATCATAATCACTTTTAACCCTGCCTCTGTTTTATTGGGATGGGATTGCACAACGTGGGGTGTAAGACCTGACCATGTGTTGGTAATCATATGAAAGTACCATTTAATCCCGTCCCATGCATTAAGATAACGCTGTTTGGGCATTCGAATTAAATTGGTAAAAACTTTACCATCGAAATGATCGGTTATTGGCCCTTGATAATATTTTTGCTTCACATAACCCTCTCTTAAACTGCTTGCACTATTCCTGTAAAACCACATAGAATAATGCATTCATCACTTTTCATAACTGTTCATTATGCCAATTTTTAATCTTAAAAAAGCATCGCAATCTTTTCATCACTTTTTACAATATAATGAATATATATTGGCAAAAGGATGTCTTTCTTTATTACGCTGCCTGTCCCCTGAACAATCTTCGAATCTAGGGGGTATTCTATGTAAAATTATTGGCACAAAACTGCCCGTTTCCCGTATCGCAGATAGAAATTTACAATTAGCAATTCCTGAACTTACTAAAGCACAGCGTCAACATATCATCAGCAAGGTATGGGAAAATCTGGGCAGAACTGTGGGGGAATTTCCACATCTTGCAACCCTAACCCTAAATCCCCCAAAAGGTCCAGGATGGGAAGTAGTAGGTAGTGAATATTTAATTGAGCAGTCAAAAAAATCGGGACCTGTTTTATTTGTATCAGGACATATAGGTAATTGGGAAATGTTACCCCCTGCGGTTGCAAAATTTGGTGTGCCTTTTTCCTCTTTTTTCAGGGCTGCCAGCAATCCTTATGTTAATGACTTGATTTTACAATTACGTTACGAAACAATGGGATATGAAGTCCCTATGTTCCCCAAAGGGGCAAAAGGGGCAAGGCAAGCCTTAAAACATTTACTATCGGGACAACGTCTAGGAGTATTAAGCGACCAAAAAATGAATGATGGTATTAAAGTTCAATTTTTTGGTAAGCCTGCTATGACTGCCTCTGCTGTGGCCAGCCTTGCCTTAAAATTGCAATGCCCTATTATTCCTGGTTATGTAAAACGTATTGGTCCAGCCCGATTACGTATGATTGTCGAGCCACCAATTGATTATTCAGAATTTAGCCAAAATACCCCAGAAAATATTCAAAAACTAACTCAAATTATTAATGATATTTTGGAAAAATGGATCAGACAACAACCTGAACAATGGCTATGGCTTCATAAACGTTGGCCAAAAGAATTATATAGCTAAAAATAATCTTTACCAACCTATCATAATCAAAAAGTCAATTTTAATAAAATTGACTTTTTGATTTCATGACCCATTGATATAAAAATTAACTGTTTGTTTTAGTTCCTGTAGACATAACCGTTGATGGTGTCGTTATCATTTTACCGCCACCAGTGGGTTGAATTTGGAAAATTTGAAGATCACGTTGAACATGGCCATCAGGTTTAAG
The DNA here is from genome assembly GCF_029953265.1 of Commensalibacter oyaizuii. Classification (NCBI taxonomy): domain Bacteria; kingdom Pseudomonadati; phylum Pseudomonadota; class Alphaproteobacteria; order Acetobacterales; family Acetobacteraceae; genus Commensalibacter; species Commensalibacter oyaizuii. The sequence continues at coordinate 1,727,187 of NZ_JASBAO010000001.1, read as the reverse complement.
AACAAATAATCCGTCAACCCCATCAAAACCATCTGCACGCGTTAAATTAGAAGAAGTATATCCTCCAACCTTACTTAGCGAGTTCGCTAATGCAGCTGTGTCATAGGTTAAATCAGCCAAAGGTTTAGGGGCTTGACCATATTTTGCCGTGTATTGTCTGACAAATCCCTGACGTTTAGTAGGATTAGGTGCTGCGTACCAAGCGCCCTGCAATTTTCCCAATTTTGATGCAAAAGCACCCCATAATCCTGGTCCCATAATTTGTACTTGTGGTGATGCAATTTGTGTTTCCCCCAAAGCATTAATCACCGATTGTAATTGCAATCCTGTATCCGCTAGAACCAAAGCATCAAATGGGGGCGCCCCTAATACTAGTTTTTGAGAAGATTTCTTTGCAGTATTTCCAGAAGGTGCTAGTTCATCTAATAAATTATCATCATTAGTATTTTCTTGAGCTGTAGTCGCTGTATTATCTGCTTTACTAATAGCCTCAGGATTATTTTTTGCATCTTGTAAACGTGCGTCATAATTTGATAATGCTTTTAATTTTTGAACAATATCATTAGAATCAGCACTGTGATAAACGATTGTTGGCTGCATCAATCCCAAATCTGCGCAGGCTTTGGTCAACCCCCCTGCCATTGCACGTCCCATAGGGTTATCAGGCAATAATGCTGCAAATTTGGTTTTCCCTTGATTTTTAGCTGCACGCACCATTGTCAAAACCTGTTGTTCTGGGGTAATCCCAAAAGCCCAGACATTTGGACCAGATGCAGCAACATCACTGGTATACGCTATAACAGGAATATTAGAGGATGTCGTTACCGAGGCAACCTCTGACGTTTGCCGTGCTGTTAATGGTCCTAAAATAATCCCATCTTTAGCAGCAACTGCTCTACGTGCAGCTTCTGCTGCACCACCGACTTGTTCTGTATCGTATATATTTAAAGGAGGGGCCGAAGGATCGCTCAGTGCTAATTGCGCAGCTTTAAGCATATTATTGCCTAAATTTCCATTTCTGCCGCTAAGAGGTAATAATAATCCAACCTGTTTATTTGGATTGGTTTGTGTTGTATCAGATACTAAAAGACCGTGATTTTCACTACCAGAATTACAAGCTGCTAGTAAAAGAACAGGAACACAAACACCGACTTTTAATAAATTCGCCATTATAGTACTATGGCATGAAATCATTTGCTTTACAGGATTTGGCTTTTTCATCACCTTACTTAACTCCTTTGATACACCTAACATATAAATTAATCTATTAATGTCATGAAACTAAAAAAACCCATATATTCAAATACGTCGTTAACCAAGTCAAATCAATCTAATTCTACAGCTTCTGGCCCAGATTTTGGATCCTTGGTTTTAATTGCCACACCAATTGGAAATCTAAATGATTTTAGCCTGCGCGCAAAACAGGCCATTCAAGAGGCTGATATTTTATTATGCGAAGATACACGAGTTACAGCAAAATTACTGGCCGCATATGGCCTGTCTGTAAAGATGGAAAGTTTACACGAACATAATGAAACCCAACGCACAGAACAAATTATATCTTGGTTAAATCAAGGGAAAAAGATCGCTTTGGTTTCAGATGCGGGGACACCGTTGCTTTCTGATCCAGGATATCGATTAAGCAAGGCGGTTATTGATGCCGATATTCCAATTTCTGCCATCCCTGGCCCCAATGCAGCCTTAATGGCGTTAACCTTGTCTGGATTACCCCCCCACCCTTATATGTTTGTTGGGTTCCCCCCCCCTAAATCCACAGCACGGCAAAGCAGCTTTGCCATTTTAAAAGCTGCCGAACGTGCGGGATTACAATCCACGCTGATATGGCATGAAGCCCCGCACCGATTGGTAGATATGCTACAAGATCTTGCCTTAATTTTTGGTCAAGATCGCCCTGCTGCAGTTGCTAGGGAATTAACCAAAAAATTTGAAGAGATACAACGCAATACCCTGCAAGGTCTGATAGAGCATTTTACCAGTATCCCCCCCCGTGGTGAAATTACCGTTTTAATTGGCCCCAAACCCCAAAAAGAAACCCTTTCTGACGATGATTTGGACCAACATCTTTTGGAAGCCTTAAAAACCATGTCTGTTAAGGACGCAGCTGCCACGATTTCCACAGCCGTTCATCTGCCAAAAAAAATTATTTATCAACGGGCTTTGGAATTAAGCAAAATAAGATAGTATTGATATAATTGACTTTTTTAACAAAGGATAAATGCTATGCTGCACAAAATTCCAAAAATAAATAAACCTTTGCTCTATGTTGGTCTGGCATCTATTTTATGTCTATTTGTCAGTGCGTGCAGCAAAAAATATGCCATTCCCGTTGTCGATAAAATCGAAACAAAAGATATCTTAGGGACCTGGTACGAAATCACAAGAAAGCCAGCTTTCTTTCAAAAAAATTGTGCTCAAGATACCAGTGCACATTATTCCTTGGACAAAAATCAAGCAATTATTGTCGAAAATACGTGCTACAGCAAGGAAGGAAAACGTAGACAAGTCACAGGAATAGCCGTTGTTCAAAATCCACCTTTTAATACAAAATTAAAAGTAAGCTTTTTGCCCAAAATTATTCGCTGGTTACCCATTGGGAAAGGCGATTATTGGATTTTAAAAACAGATCCCAATCACCAAATCATGCTGATTGGGGAACCAAGGAAAAAATATTTATGGCTGCTATCCAGATCCCCACAATTAAATCAAAATGTTATCGATGAATATATTACTCATGCCAAAAATATCGGATATAATATAAATGACTTAATCTATACTAAACAAACCCAATAAAACTAATATTTATACATTTAAAAGTGGCCGTTCGTAATTAAACGGCCAAATCGTATCAAACATCGAAGCATATTATCTTTTAATCGCCAAAATCCATTTTGAATAATTTGTTTGAAACAGAAACTCCAAGTTTTAAATCATACAAATCTACCTGTGTACTTTGTCCTTGGGCATCTATCACACGCCAAGCCCGTAACATCATTGGATTTTCATTAAAAAATAACGTTAAACTTCCATCCGAAGGGGATGCTGTCCGTACAACGGTAATCTGAAATAAACCATTATTAATGGGCATATAATTTGTAATGGTTACATCCCCCGTAAAACTTAACTCTGGTTTCAAAAGTAAACCGAGGGGACTTTGATCCAATGGAATTGTCGTTGTTTGATCAACCTCTCCATCATGAAAAACCATTTTCCCATCATTGGCAACCAATAATAACTGGCTAGGTTTGTTGTATTCAAACCGAATACGACCTGGACGTTTAATCCACACCGTACCTGTACTTCGCTTACCATCGGGGGCAATTTGCTGAAATTTTGCCTTTAATGTTGTTAATCCATTAATCCAACGTTGTGCCTGATCAACATTGGCCTGTTCTTGGGTGGATAATCGCACTCCAGAAGAGTTGGCAGAAGATACAACAATATCTTGGGCCAATGCTGTGTGTACGGAACCTGCATTTAAACATAATATTCCCACCAGGACGACACAGCCAGAAACAAGACGCATATAATTCATTCACAGGTTCCTTTCTCTATAAAGACATCCCTTTATAAAGAAATTTACAATTAAAGGCTAGCCTCTACAATACGCCGACTGACCTCAGGTGTAATATTTTTTCTTTCTCCTAAAGCCGTTAAATTATGCCTTTGTAATTGTTCAACGACTTTGTCGACTGCACTATCATCAACACCATAATCACGTAAATGCGTTTTAATCCCTAAACTTTCAAAGAAAGCGCGTGTTTTTGCAATCGCTTCGTCAATAATTTTTTCTTCGTCCTGATGCTCAATCCCCCAAACTCTGCGCCCGTATTGCAATAATTTACTGCGTTTATCATTACGCATTTCATTTAATAAAGAAGGCAGGATTATAGCCAGGGTTTGACCGTGATCGATCCCATATAAGATTGTCAGTTCATGACCAATCATGTGTGTAGCCCAATCACTTGGAACCCCTGTTGAAATCAATCCATTCAACGCCATTGTTGCAGCCCATATGAAATTGGCACGTGCCTCGTAATCCTCTGGGTTTTCTAACGTTTTGGGGCCTTCTTCAATCAACGTTAACAATAACCCTTCAGCAAAACGATCCTGAACACAAGCATTAACAGAGTAGGTAATATATTGTTCCACTGTGTGAATGAATGCGTCAACAATCCCATTGGCAACCTGACGTTTTGGTAAACTATATGTTTTCGTTGGGTCCCAAATCGAAAATAACGGGAATAGCAAAGAACTATGGATTGGTAATTTATCAAATGTTGATTTACGTGAAATCACCCCCCCTGAATTCATTTCTGAACCCGTTGCAGGCAATGTTGGAACAAATCCAAAAGGGATCACTTGGGTTATTTTTTCCCCACCACTGAGGACAATATCCCATGTATCCCCTTGGTATTTAACAGCCCCTGCAATAAATTTACAGGCATCCATAACAGAGCCACCGCCAACCCCCAGTACAAAGTCAAAATTTTCTTTGCGGATTTTTTCAACAGCCAACATAGCAGTTTCAAAGGTTGGATTGGGTTCAATCCCTTCGAAAACAGCAAAAGAACGCTTGCCTAATGCCTGTTCTACCTCATCCAATGTTCCGTTTTTACGGACGCTGCCCCCACCAATAACGATCAATATTTTGGACGCTTCTGGGATTAGTTTATCCAATTGTTGTATTGTTTGTTTTCCAAAAACAATGCGGGTTGGATTACAAAACTCAAAATTTTGAAGTGCCATAACTGATCCTTAATATAAATATAAAATGATGTTTCTTAAAACAATTATACATATTATAGCGATATAATCAAAAAAAAGTGATGAATAATATTCATTATATTTATTAACTTAATTAAAAAAAATCATTTAAATGGTGCACAGCTACCTCCATACACCGTTTCAACAAAGGATCGTAAACCCATTAACCGATCATCCCCAAGAGATACTTCTTCTAATAACTTTGTTACATATTTGGGGCCATGCCCACCTATGCCTCGGCAAAAATTCTCGATTTCACCAACAGGAATCAAATAAATACCAATCTGTTCTAACTTGTTGTTAAGAGCTTCATAATCTTTCCAGGATTGACCTTTTGAAATTCCAGTCGACCCATGTTTTTTTATTTCATGCCAAGGATTATCAATTTTCATCGCTTTTTTAATCTCGGACACTGGTATTTCTGGCGACTGTGCGCTACATGCTGTTTGACATAACGATATGATTTCTTTCAAAATGACATTATTATCTTTATTTTTGTTCTCGTTTTTTATAGCCTTATCAAGACGTATCCATAGATCTTTAAAATCATCCCAATCCCCACCAAAGGCCTGAATTGTTTTTTTTAATAATCCTTCATCATTTAAAAAATCTAAATCAAAAACAGCTTTGATTGGCACACCGATTTGACGCAATACCCCAGCAATCTTTGGAATAGCATGTTTACCCCCTGTGGGAACATAAAACGTATCTTCATATCTTTCTTCTGACCCTTTGGCCAAAAAATCAGCCACAGCATTAATTAATCTGCAATCACTATCATCTTCACAAATAATTGTTTGTTCATGAAAAATACTGTCCAACGCATTGGAATAACGCAACTCTGGCTTTTGCCAAAGTTCCCTTACTATGTCTGGTGAAACATCATGAATTAAGATGGTATTATTGTTTCTTTGGATACGAAGAATACGTAACTTTCCACTGGTTTCTTGCAAAAATCCCCGCATAATATCACTGCTGTGCGTTGCAACAACCAATTGCTGTTGTACCTCTGCGGCCAAAGTTTCCCCTAAACGCCGCATTTGTGGGGGATGTAAAAAAGCCTCTGGTTCATCAATTAAAGTAATATCTGTTTCGGCCGTGATGGCCTCAAACAAGATCCCTGCATAACTGCGCATTCCGTCGCCTTGCTGATCTAGTAAAGGGTTCTTACGCACTAAATCAATATACTCATCACTAACTCTATCGGGAATTGACGGAACATCCCCTACATGGAATGGGATGACCGAACCACCTCGAAAATCAATCATCAGATCTTTACCAAACGCCTGCTTAAATAAAGTGCTAATTCTGCACATTAATTGATCATTGTCATAAAGAATATGCTGTGAATATAGCTTTTGCTCGGATGGGGCAACGGTTTTTTTCTGATCGCAAATATCCAACCTGCCCTTTGTAAAGATCTTTTGAATAAATATATCAGCTATGCCCATTAAATATTGTTTATCCCAATTGGGAATATAGCTGGCATAAATATGATACATTTTGTATTCATAACGATCATACTGCATATTCATTATAGCATTTCGATTAAGAAAATCCGTTAAATCTTGCTGTGTGCCCTGCTTACACAGCTCAATATCACCAATGACTTTGAACGAAAATTTGTCTTTTTCATTACAAGCTGCATAGATCTCTTTTAATAGCTGTGACTTACCACTGTTATTGGGTCCCGCAATAATAATTTTGTCACTTTTTTCAAAAGCTATTTCTTTTCCATTCAAAAATTTTATTTTTTGAATGAATACACTTGGCCTTGCAACTTCCTCGGACATTTTCGTAGATCCTTTTATAATGTTATTTTGCAAAATAACATTATAAAAAAATAAAATCTATTTTAATGAATAAGTTATAATTCGATACGTTAAATTTTAGCTTCTTCTAAAATCTGTTTTACGTCGCCCTGCCAAACCGTTTCATAACGGTTTAACCAGTATTCAGCTTGGTTGGGTGCACCATCAGCGATTTCTTGTAATGGGGTCAGATAAATACTTTCATCATGACCTTGGGCGTTTGAAATATTTCGTTTTTTTAATCCATCTGCTGCCAAAGCGATAACACGACCTGCCAACTGGCGTAAATTTTCGTTACCAATTTTGGTCGATAATCCCTGCTTAATCACCTGGGATCGTAAATCAATATACGTTTGCCAAGGCAATTCTTTCACCAACGCATCTGCCGCTATCAAGGTTGCATCATCGTATAGTAGCCCCGTCCATAATGCAGACATCGCCATCATCATTTCAGGCGATCCAGCATCCGCACCACGCATTTCCAAATATTGTTTTAAACGCACATCTGGAAAGGCAACAGTAATATGATTTTTAAAGTCGCCCATAGTAGGTTGTTGATTTTCCAATCCCTTGGGTGCATTCCCTCGCAGCCATGCCCGAAAAGAGGCCCCCGCCACATCAATCATTTTTCCATCACGGATAATAAAATACATGGGAACATCCAATAACCATTCGACATAGGTTTCAAAACCAAAAGAAGGTTCGAAAAAGGATAAAGGCATTCCCGCGCGATCATTGTCCGTGTCCGTCCAAATACGTGCCCGTGTTGAATAATATCCGCTGGGCTTCCCCTCGTAGAAAGGAGAGTTAGCAAATAAGGCCGTTGCCAAAGGTTGCAAAGCCAATGAAACCCGCATTTTACGGGCCATATCCTGTTCAGAAGCAAAATCCAAATTTACCTGTACTGTGCAGGTTCTGGTCATCATATCTAAACCAAGTGTGCCAACTTTTGGCATATAGGCTTTCATAATATCGTATCGCTTTTTGGGCATCCACAACATATCATTGCGCGTTGCAAAGGGATGAAATCCCAACAAAGCAAAACCAATATTAAAGGGATCAGCAGCCTTGTGCACATCTTTGAAATGCAATTCCATTTCCGCCTTGGTCATATGCAAATCTTGAACGGGTGCGCCTGACAATTCAAACTGTCCCGCAGGTTCAAGCGAAATTGCACCCCGATCTGTATCAAATCCAATTAAATGATCACCATCATACACCCCGTCCCAGTTCGGGTTATGATGTTGCATATTCAACAAAATTTCTTCGATCCCATTTGGGCGATATCCAGGGGGCAATAAATAGCGATCATTATCTTTATTTTGAATAAATCCAAATTTCTCGTGCTCGGTGCCAATACGCCATTGTGAAACGGGCTTGCATCCTTGGGCCAGATGTTCGGCAAGCTGAGATACAGAGGTAATAGGAGTTTGGTCTTGATCTAAAATACTGGACATTTAAAAATCTATTTATACTTTGGTCAATAAGAAAACTAAGAAAAGAGGACGATATCAAGCTTTTACATATTGGGAAAAGCGTGCAAGCCCTGCGACGACCGCAGTTTCCGCTTTTAATATTAAATTTCCCAAGGATAAAGGTTGCACAAAATCGTAAAGAAGTAAATTTTTTATTTCAATTTTATCAAACCCGCCTTCTGGACCAATTAAAATTCCATCATCCCCTCTAAAGCGATGGTCTTTAGCCAAAGGGATTTGTTTTTCGTAACATCGTTCAACAGCCACCCATAACGTTTTATCTTTGGGCCATTTTTCACAAAAATCAAACAAAGATAGAATGGGTTTAATCTTTGGAATAGTTAACCGATTGCTTTGCTCGGCGGCTTCGACAACAATGGATTGAAGCCGTTCTTCTTTAATACGATGTGTATTTGTATAGGCAGTTTTTACAGGCTGGATCGTATGCACCCCAAGCTCTGTTGCCATACGCACCGCCAAATCCGTTGCATCGCGCTTTAAAGGCGCAAAAACCAAGGTTGGGCCAAAGGGAACAATTGGTAAACGCAACTGATGTTGGGCACAAAGACTGCCTTTTCCCTTGCCGATCTTTTCAATCACGCATTGCCATTCACCATCGCGCTCGTTAAACAAAACAACTGGGTCTTTAGCAGTTAATCGCAAGACATTACCTAGATAATGAGCAATATCCTCAGATACCTGATAAATTTTTTGCTCCTGAATCCCTTCACACTGATCTGGGTTCAGATAAATACGTGGCACAAAAGACATTTTGGCAATCCATTACGTCATCACAAAAACAATTAAAAAGCTTTTACTTAGCCCAACAATTCTGTATTAATACATTAAAGTAAAGCATTTTATTTTACATTCCAACATAATATAGTATTATTTTAGGTCTTGTTGTGAATCAATTCTCCCCACACTCTGATATAAATTTGTCCAGCTGGATCCGCTACCTGCCCGCATCTTTGCAACCTTATGCCCTGTTATGTCGCATTGACCGCCCTATTGGCACGTGGTTATTATTTATTCCTGGCATTTGGGGGATATTGCTTCCCCATCATACCCCTATCCTTATTCGAATTAAACTGATTATTTTATTTGGTATTGGCAGTATCGTTATGCGCAGTGCTGGGTGCGTTATAAACGATATTTGGGATCGTGATTTTGATCGACAAGTTGCCCGTACTCAACATCGCCCCTTAGCCAGTGGTGCGATTTCATTAAAACAAGCTATCTTCTTCTTATTCATCTTATTAATGATTGGATTGGGAATTCTTATACAACTGAACCCATTATCGTGGGTTTTAGGGGCATCTTCTTTAATCTTGGTAGCCCTGTATCCTGGTGCAAAGCGTGTTACTTGGTTTCCCCAGTTAGTATTAGGATTTACCTTTGGATTTGGTGCCCCCCTTGGTTATGCAGCGGCGGCAGGGCATTTATCATGGTCACAGGCGGCACTCTATGCTGCAACCATTTTTTGGCAAATTGGCTTTGATACTATATATGGATATCAGGATATTGAGGACGATCAACGGGTGGGTGTCAAATCAACCGCAAGATGGGCGGGGGATAAAGGAAAATTATTTGTTTCGATTAATTACGGATTGTGCATTCTCTTTTTGGTTATAGCGTCAATTGTTAATCACAATCATTGGATATGCATAATAGCGTTGGGATTACCAACCATACATTTTATTTGGCAAATGGCCAAATTTGATTTACATAATCCTAAAATCTGCCTAACTTTATTTAAATCGAACAGAGATGCAGGGTTATTAATTGCATTGGCACTTCTTATAGGTAATATCATTTCATGAATAATTTTTCAGCTTTTGAAAATGTCATTACACGATTTACTGCTTTAACCAAAACTGATTTTGTTCCCGAAATACAACTTTATCAAGCCAATGAAATAACCCCCATTTGGCAAGCAACCGAATCATGGTTAACCCACCAAAATATCGATCCCCCTTTTTGGGCGTTTGCATGGCCTGGGGGGAAGGCATTGGCACGATATATTCTGGATAACCCGAAATTTGTTAGAGATAAAAAAATCCTCGATTTTGCAGCAGGATGTGGTATTGCTGCTATTGCTGCAGCTAAATGTCGAGCTGGTTACGTCGAAGTTGCCGATATTGATCCATTGGCGCAAAATGCTTGTGCTTTAAATGCCAAGGCCAATCACATCATTTTGGACAAAAACTCAAATGACGTAGTTGGACAACCTTGCGAGTGGGATATTGTTTTTTGTGGCGATGTATGCTACGAAGCCCCTATGACCCAGCATATCTGGCCATGGTTAAAAACATGCGCACAAAAGGGAGCAACGGTTATCATTGCCGATCCTGGGCGCAGTTATTTGCCTAAAAAAGAGCTTACCCCTATCTGCACTTACGACATCCCAACAACAACAGAGTTGGAAGACTGCACAATACGGTCAACCGTTTTATATCAATTAAAAATGTAAATCCGAAATACTCATATCCGCGCGGTGCCACCAACAGTCTTTATCCTTTCGATTCTTGGGAATAAAATCAGATGGATTACCCGTAAATCGCACTGTATTGGTTGGAGTTTCTGCGATCTCGATTTGGTCGCAATAAAGACCCGATCGTTCAATCGATAAAAAGCTATTTAATTTTGCCATAAATAAACACGCTGTTAATTCCGTTGTAGGATCACCAGGGGTTAATAATAAACGGGACAAACGTTGAGGTTCATGCTGCTTAAACCATTCCACCAATGGATCATTTTCAGACAACTGAAATGCATGATCAACCGATCCATCAATGAAACGATGCCAGGTAGATTTCGCTTTTTCAAACGGAGTAAGCACATTCATTTTCCCGTCCAAAGATCCAGGGTCTAAAGCTTTTAAATAAACAGTGACTTCTTCATTATGACCATGAGGGGTGGCACAGATTTCACTTGATCCGTGGATTAACCGATGCGCCATGGAAAAACGACGGGTAAAAACCAATTCGAACACTTATTTCCCCTTTTGTTGTAGATATGTTTCCCATCCCGATTGCCGCAATTTACAAGCAGGACAATGACCACACCCATATCCCCATGCATGATATTGGGATCTATCCCCCAAATAACAACTATGTGTTTCTTTATTGATCAAATCAATTAATGCCTGCCCCCCCAGATCTTGGGCCATGCGCCATTCATCAGCCTTGTCCATCCACATTAATGGGGTATGCAAAACGAAACGGTTGTCCATTCCTAAATTAATTGCAACCTGTAATGCCTTAATCGTATCATCCCGACAATCAGGATACCCAGAATAATCTGTTTCACACATTCCACCGATAATATGGCGCAAATGTCTACGATCGGCAATAATGGAACCATAAGTTAAAAATAATAAATTACGTCCAGGAACAAAGGTTGAGGGCAATCCTTGTTTATCCCATTTAATTTCTGTTTCACGGGTTAAAGCTGTTTCTGAAATCGCCCCCAAATCAGACAAATTCAAAATATGATCTTTACCCAAACGTGCCTGCCATTTTGGGTCAATACGGGTTATTTTTTCGCGAATAATGCCACGACATTCCATCTCTACACTGTGGCGTTGACCATAATGAAACCCCAATGTTTCGACACGTTCAAAATGATGTAATGCCCACGCCAAACAAGTCGTTGAATCTTGCCCCCCTGAAAATAAAACCAAGGCACCCTTTGAAAAGTCTGTTTGATCTGTCGACATTTATGGAATCCCAATTAATTTATGCGTTTGAAGAGATAAATGCCATTTTGGATTTTTTTGACAATATTCAATCGCTTTTTGTAGATGTTCATGCTTATTTTTATCATCTTTAGGCTGTAATCGGAAAACCGCGAAATCCAACCCAACAAAATCTTGTGGATCGAGGCCATCTTGGGGATAAACTAATTTTAATTCTTTCCCTGATCGTTGTAACAGGGTCGATCCCGCCTTTGGACTGACACAAATCCAATCTATCCCTTGGGGTGCAACCAATGTTCCGTTTGTCTCTACAGCAATAAAAAACCCTTTTTTCTTCAAAAGATCAATCAATTCACCATCTAGTTGCAACAAAGGCTCCCCGCCTGTAAATACAACAAACCGACAACTGGGATCAATATCTCCCCAACATTGCTCAATAGCATCAGCCAACTGATCGGCCTCTGTAAAACGACCACCGCCAATGCCGTCCACACCTACGAAATCAGTATCACAAAACTGACAAATCGCCTTTGTCCTGTCTGCTTCTTGACCTGACCACAAATTACACCCTGCAAAACGACAAAATACCGCCGTGCGGCCGATTTGACCACCTTCGCCTTGAAGGGTTAGAAAGATTTCTTTTACTGCATAACTCATAGGATATGATTTCCAAGAAAATACTAAAAAAGACAAGCCTTATTTTAAAAATTATCGATAGATTAGACAATCTACAGTATATTCTTTGTAAAATCGTTAGTTTTATCTGTCGTCCTGGTAACGAAAATCATAGATTAAATCTAGTAATGGACTATTAAACTGACTGGCTGGCGTTATGGTAACACGTTGCCAAGGAATAAATCCTAAAAACCACAAGCGCCAAAAACCCAACTTATAGTCTGGATTTTTACGAAGTAATGTTTTAAAATTTTCAACTTCGCCCACCTCAATACCCTCTGTTGCCTCCTTAATCACTTCATAAACAAATCTGGAACAAAATTGACGGCGAGAATAAAGGTTAAAACCTGTATCATAGCAGATTCCCATTCACTTTTTAGTTTCTTGCACAATTCTTTTTTGTTGCAATGGACTAAGAGAACATTTCAATCGAGCAATGACAAAAGACTGGTCCTGAGAACGCGCAATAAATTTAGACAAGGGCGTAATACACGAAAACGGAATAGTACTTTCAGCTACCCAATATTCGTCATCCTTAAAGCCCACGATAATTCCAACATGATTTGTCCACGAGCAAGTAGCCACCGCGACGTTGGTAAAAACGATATTAGCAATACGGGTAAAAACAATATCCCCAATTTGCAAATCAGTAGGATAATGAACACAAGGCATTATAAACGGTTTTTGCAATATCATGAAAGAACTATTCCTATCATTATTTAAACCATGACCATATTTGTTTTTATTATAAAATATAAAGTCATGGTTACGACACTTTAATTTCCTAACAAGATTGTTCAACATACCGTTAGAAAACAAAAAATGTCAAAAATACTTCTTACCTTATCAATTATAGGTAAAATGATCTTATTTACCTTATCACAGACTCAACCTAGACGGTTTTTATTTACAAACGTTGAGTAACCTATACAATATTCATAGCTCCCTACTGTAAACTAGCAGATGAATCACTGTTATTGATATTGGACTCCCGTAAATATAGTAAGTAGACAACCTCTTATTTAGGAAATAATCATGAAGATTTGTGTATTAGGTGGCACGGGTTTTATTGGTTCCCATATTGTCAGCACATGTATAGCCAACGGTCATAACGTTACTATTGGCTGTCGAGACACACATCGAGCCCAACAAATTTTTCCTAATACTCGTGTTGTTCGCATTCTTGCCGATGATCCCGATCCAACAGCTATGGCTGATGCTTTGCACGATTGCGATGCTGTCATTAACACTATTGGTGTTATCGGTAAACCTGGCACCCCAATTGCTCATCATGCCCACATTCAATTAATTCACACTTTGGTCCAAGCGTGTCAGCAAACCAATAAACGTATCGTTCATATTTCAGCATTATCGTTAGAAGAAAATATCGATAACGAGTACTGTTCGACAAAGATGGATGGCGAAAATATTCTACGTCATTCAAATCTTGAAACCATCATTTTACGAGCCTCTTTTATCTACTCCTCTGGCAGTTACGGTGGCAGCAGTGCCCTGCGCGGCCTATGTGCAATGCCTTTTGCCGTAATTTTACCCAATGGTGGACAACAGAAATTCCAACCTATATGGGCATATGATTTGGCTGAAATTGCACTTAAAGCTTGTAATTACACCATAGCTAATGGCGAACGTTCTCAAACTGTAACTATTGGGGGGCCGGAAACGCTCAGCTTTGCAGAGATTGTTCAAAAAACCCGCCTGTGGATGGGGATGAAAGCAGCAAAAATATTCTCTATCCCTCTGCCCATTATAAAAATAATGGGGAAAATTGGGGACCATTTTCCTTTATGGGGATTTTCAACTGGAGTTGTGAACCAAATGACCACTGACTTTGTGACATCAACCCCCAACAGCCTTGGGATAAAAATGAAATCTATGGATGAAGCTCTGCAAACTCACCCTGCTTTTGTCCAAGATCGTTGGCATGCAAAACTATTTTTGCTGCGTCCCTTTTTGGCATTGATCCTTGCTGCCATATGGTTGGGTTCTGCTATTTCTGGATTTCTTGCCAAGGCTGACGGAATTACCCATATTTTACCCTCCTATCTTACCGCATCGTCATTAATGTCTTTTCTAATCCCTGTGGGATCACTCGTTGACTTTTGTTTTGCTGTTATGATCTTGTTTGGCAAATGGTCGAAAAATTTGTGGTTTGCACAAATTGCGGTCGTCCTTGTTTATACGCTTGGCCTGACCATATTCGCTCCATCCTTATGGCTGGATCTTTATGGCGCGTTATTAAAAAATTTATCTGTTATTACTTTGGTCATTATCTTATTTTGTATTACGGATGATCGATAATGTGGGGCATATTGACCTTAAAAACATTACATGTTTTATGTGCCATCATGGTAACGGGTATGGGATTTGGTATTTTTGTACATACTTGTTTACTCCTTAATCGTCCTATAAAACAAGAAAGCCTATACTTACAAGTTGTCTCTTTACTTTCTGGGTTTATACTATTTGTACCTGCTATAATAAGCCTGCTCATTTCAGGTTTTTTCCTGGCTAGTTTTGAAAAAATCAACCTTACCGAGCCTTGGATAGTTTCTGCATCTTTATACGGGGGGTTGGGAGGGACGATATTCCTTTGTGTTGCTTATTTCTGCCTTGCAATGCCTTTTCAGCATCACTTAATTTGGCTAAAGATTGGGCGTTTGTGCAGTTTTATCGGATGGGGGGGATTTATGGTGGCTTTGCTAAATATGATATTAAAACGCTCGTGGATATAGATTAATGAGCTGGTTTAATATCCTGCTTTGTTTTCATATCTTTAGTGCCACGATTTTATTTGCATCAGGAATCATTACCGCCATTGTCATGGTCGAAGCATTTATTCGTCGTCATCCCCATGATATGGCACATAGTGCGCAAAGGGTGGTAAAGGCAGATTGGTATATGACTCTTCCCTGTAGTATTATTCAATCAATCACAGGAATATGGCTGGTTCATCTAATGGGTATTCCTTTCTCGACCTGTTGGGTATTATGGGCAATTATTTTATATAGTATATCCATGATATTATGGGTTATTGTCGTTCAGCTACAAATTCATATTGCCAGTTTAACGCAACGCTGTTGGAATAATAAAACCCCTTTATCCCCCGTTGTTTGGAAATATTTTTGGTGGTGGGTTGCCCTAGGATGGCCAACTTTACTTTGTTTTATGGCTATTTTTTGGTTAATGGTTGCAAGACCTGTATCCTTATAAAACGAATACAGATCTGCGTTCATGTTGTGCTTTATTTATAACGACTATTGTTATTGCGGCATCACTGCCCCTCTTACACCGACATCCATGCGATAAACATTATGATGCGAAGTAATAAATAGAACAGGTTTTTGTGTTTTAGGATTTATCCCAAAACTCATATTACTAACAGTTTGTGGGAAAATTACTTTACCCAATAATTTACCTTCAGCGTTAAAAATTTGCAGCCCTGTTTTACTGCTAGACCAGATATTTCCTTTTTCATCAACCTTGATACCATCGGGAATTCCAGGATCAACCTTTGTTAAAATACGACCGTTTGTTAAGGTTTTGTCTGAATTAACATCGTAAACATCAATCTGATGATTGGTATGAACACCTGTTAATGCAGGATCAATCATACTATAGGCAAGATCAGTATCAGTAATATATAACTTCTTTTCATCAGGACTGAACGCCAATCCATTGGGGGCCTTGACCAACGATGTATCTAGACGAAAAATTTTGTTGGTTGTTGGGCTATATCGATATACATGATTACCCCCCTGAACAGAATTTCCGCCATAACCTTCTGCGGGTTGAATAATCCCAAAGTTGGGATCTGTAAACCAAATATCGCCACTTTTATCGACAATAATATCATTAGGACTATTTAATTTTTGTTCATTATATAGATCCACCAATACATGCCATGATCCATCCGAACTTTGTCGTTCAATGGCACGCTTACCGTGAGAGGCTGCAACAAGCTGACCATCTTTACCCAAGGCATGACCATTTTGATGTTGAGAGGGCTTTAATAAAACCTGCTCACCTTTCTCTTCGTCCCAGTGTAAAACCTTATTCCCTTTAATATCACTCCAAATTACCCCACCGTCAGGCATGGCCTGGGGCCCTTCTGTCCAAATGTTATCTTGACTGATTAATTGTAATTGCGGATGTTCGCCAACCAAATTTACGAAACTTGGATCTGCTGCAATAATTTGGGCAGGTTTGCTCTCAATAATTGGCTTAGCATCTGTCTTGTTTATTGAAAATGCCAATACGCCAAAACCTATGATAAAACTGTAGGTGCAACACTGTAATTTATTTTTCATCTTTATAAATCCTAGATTAACCAACGTGGTTAACGAAAACACAAATATTCAGGATTGGCCGTAATAGGCATCTGCACCATGTTTGCGTAAATAATGCTTGTCGAGTAATTTTTTTTGCATTGGCGATAAATGGGTAACCAATCCATAAGAACAATACGCCATATATGCGCACTCCTCTAACACCACAGCATTATGCACCGCGTCTTTGGCATTTTTCCCCCATGTAAATGGACCGTGTGAATGAACTAAAACCGCAGGAACTTGCATGGGATCAATATTTCTTTGTCTAAAAGTTTCAATGATCACATTGCCTGTTTCATATTCATATTCTTGGGCAATCTCTTGATCCGTCATTAATCGTGTACAAGGAATATTACCATAGAAATAATCCGCATGTGTCGTGCCAAAAGCTTGTAAATCCAACCCAGCCTGTGACCAGATCGTGGCGTGACGTGAATGGGTATGCACCACCCCACCAATTTCTTTGAAATGACGGTATAATGCCAAATGTGTTGGGGTATCAGACGATGGCTTTTTGTCACCCTCGACAACTTGACCCGTATTAATATCAACGACAACCATATCGTTAATGGCCATTAAATCATATTCAACCCCCGAAGGCTTGATCACCATCAATCCCTTATCGCGATCAATCCCACTAACATTTCCCCACGTGAAGGTAACTAATTGATGTTTTGGCAACGCTAAATTAGCCAAAAAAACATCTTCTTTTAATTGTTCTAGCATGGCAGGCCTCCTTCTTTCATCTTGGCTTCGATCCAACGGCGTGCTTCTATAATTTCAGTAATGGGTTCAGCAGATTTTTCAGTCCACATTTCAATTAAAAATGTACCACGATAATTTAGACGATTAAGCGTTTGAAACGCTTTAGCAAAATCGACGCATCCTTGACCAAATGGCACATCTCTAAACTGCCCTTTGCTGGTTTTTGTAACAGGATAAGTATCTTTTAAATGAATGGCTGAAATACGATTTATACCCAATGCTAATTCAGCATCAACATCGTTTCCCCAGGCCGTTAAATTGCCCAAATCGGGATAAACTGTAAACCAAGAAGACGCGATTTCTTGATCCCATTTTTTCCATTTGGTAATGGAGTTGATAAAATCCGTGTCCATAATTTCAACAGATAGCGTAACCTGTGCCCCTGCTGCTTGTTGCACAGCCCATTTTAGCCCCTCGGCAAAACGTTCCTCTGTGCCTTGGTCATGATCTTCGTAATACACATCATATCCAGCCAACTGTATTGTGCGAATACCAACATCCCTAGCAAGGTGAATGGCTTTGCTCATAATATCTCGGGCTTGGTTACGAACAGCGACGTCCCGACTGCCAAATGGAAAACGACGATGGGCTGATAAACACATAGACGGAATAGCAATCCCATAATTCAGCATTGTTTCGACCAAAGATAAACGCTGTTGTTTATCCCAGTCCAATCGACTTAATCGTTCGTCGGTTTCATCAATTGAAATCTCGACAAAATCAAAACCACAACTTTTTGCTAATGCTAATCGTTCTGGCCATGTTAACTGTTTAGGTAACGCTTTTTCATAAATACCCAAAGGATGTAAACGCATTATACATTCCCCCATATTGTTTGAATGTGATGGTGAAAAGCATTAGCTACATCATGGGGATTTTTGGCATTTGACAAGGCACGACCTGCAATAAAAGCTTTTACCGATATATCTTTAAACAAATGCAAATCATCGGGGGTAATACCCCCAGTAATAGATAATTGCAAACCAAGATCAGATAATTTTTTCATCTTATCCAAATCTTCTTTTCCCCATTGCTGACCACTGGCTTGGGCATCACGACCGCGATGGTAAATTGCCTGACCAATGCCTGACTTCACCCATGCCCTAGCATCATCGAAAGACCAATGACCAAACAGTTCTATTTGAATTTCGGCATGATGATGTTGATATTCCTGCGCTACGCGATGAGCGGTTTGAATAGTAGCCAAAGGGGCTGCACAAATTACTGTCATCCAATTTGCCCCACTTTTAAAAGCTTGATGTGCCAAAATTTCTGCTGCGTCTGCAACTTTCCAATCTGCCACCACAATTTTGGTGGGGCATTGTTGACGCAATTCACGAACGGCATGGATCCCTTCTGCCAAACATAAAATTGTTCCTGCTTCAACAATATCAACATGATCTTTTAAGATCGTCACATCTCGTTGTGCCAAGGTCAGATCGGTATGATCTAAAGCCAACTGTAACAAAGGTTTACTCATCATCGTTTTTCCTGATTTATACGTGTGTGATAGAACTGCAAAGCCTCAATAAGATATTGATAATGCCTGTATTTCTTCTGATATGCGGTATAAGCACTGCGATCAGGCTCCAATACATTAATAGGGTATGTTAATTGTGCTTGGGCCTCTTGAATTGTTGCCCATATTCCTGTTCCAACTTGCGCCACCAAAGCCGCACCAAGACAGGCCGTTTCCTCGACCTTGGGCATTTCAAGGGTTAATCCGCTGACATCGGCCAAAATTTGCATCCATATTTTAGAGTGTGCAGGGCCACCTGTTACCCGCAATTTTTTTACCCCCGTAAACCGCTCTAAAATACGGGTAATATGAGTCATATGACTAAATACGACCCCCTCATAAACCGCTTGTAACATATGGGCTTTGGTATGAATGGATTGCAATCCATAAAATCCACCCGTCATATCCAACCCTGCGTTACTGCCATATAAAAAAGGTAAGAAAATCACATCGCTGGACACTTTAGGCAAAGCTTCTATTGCCTGATTAATTTCATCAAATCCCATCTTGCCAAACTGAGCAGTCACCCACTCTAAGTTTGCCGATGACGTTGGGCTTGCCTCATGAACAATATATTGTCCATCTTGCACATAGCACCCATAAACATACGGATGGGCCTCATGATCTTTGATTTGATTAGCCAACCCCGTTGTTACCGCCCATGTTCCCATAACGGCATTTATCGTATGTTCATCACGTAAACCCGCACAAATAGCTGTCGAAACAACGTCAAATACTCCACCAACAACGGGTGTTCCCTCTGCAAGTCCAGTTAATTTTGCAACTGCGTTGGTAATGGTTCCACAAATTTCGGTCGATCCCACTACTGGGGGTAAAGCGTGCTCGATCTCTGCAACACCCAATAATTTCATCAGTTGCGGATCATAATGTTCTGCGACGATGTTATATAAATTCGATTCAGAAATATTACTTTTCTCGCAACCTTTTTGCTCTGTTAAACGCCAGCGTAAATAATCATGTGCCATCATGACGCATCCAATGTCATCATAACGTCGACGATCATTTTTCTTTAACCATCGTAAAATAGATGCTGGATGTCCTGTCCATACCGTTTGACGTGTTATAGGATAAATCTTCTCTGGAATTTTTTCTTCTTGCCAACGCTTTACAATTGTTAATGCACGGCGATCTGAGGATAAAATTGCATTGCCTAAAGGTTGATCTTGTTTATCTAATAAAAATAAACCTTTCCCCTGTGCGGAAATACCAATACCTTGAATTTGAGTTGAACGAATACGGGTATTTTTTAACAACGCTTTGATTGTTTGCACACAAGAACACCATAAATCGTTCATGTCGCGTTCAGCATATCCTGGGCTTGTACTAAGCGTTTGCAAAGCATGACGTTCAATATGATATTCTTGACCTGTATCATCATATAATCCTGCTTTTAAATATGTGCCGCCGCAATCAATAGCCAACCAAAATTTTTGCATTTTAAAACCTAAAATTATTATTTTATTGATCTACAAAAAGCTAAGTTGTTTTTTCACGCATGGATAAAACTGGCTTTTCTTTATGCGGGTCACAACTGACAGGTAACAACCATGCAAAAATTGCCGATATTGCCAATGCTACTGCTAGGCTGTAAACTCCGACATCTTGGTTATATAAAGAGATTAAAATACCGACCGCATAAGGGCCACAAAACCCGCCAATATTACTGATGGCATTAATGATTCCTCTGGCACCCCCAGCAATTTCAGCACTAAAAATATGGGAGGGAATAGTCCAAAAAATTCCAGCAGCAGCCTGTAAGAAAAAGCCACAACCAATCAATGCGATATAAGATAAAAAAACATCATTTTTTAAATAAACAGAAAGAAACATACAAATCGCAAATCCCATCAATGGAATATAAATAAAAACCCGACGTTTCCCGGTGCGATCTGATAAAAAAGAAAAAAGCAACATTCCAGCCATAGTACCAACGTAAGGTAATATTGCTAAAACACCGACTTTACCCATACTGGAATTTGTTAGTTCTTTTAAAATGGTAGGCAACCACAATGTATAACCATAAATCCCCGCCTGATAGAAAAAATTCAAAGCCGTTAAATGCCACATTGTTTTGTTATTGATAACACTCATCAAAGAAGACTTACGCCCAGATTGATCGGATGAAATTTCAGCTTGTTCTTTGCTTAAAGCGTCCAACAACCATTGTTTTTCTTTGTTGGAAATCCATTTGGCTTCTTGGGGGCGGTCACAGATGGTAAAATACCATACAGCCAATAAAACCAGACATAAAACCCCTTGCGTTACAAATAACCACCGCCATGAAGCAACAGATAGTAACCATCCGCAAATAGGAGCGCTGATCATTCCAGCAATCGGTACAAACATAATTACAACTGCGTTTGCCCGACCACGCTCTGAATCAGGGAACCAATTACTAATCATGGTTAATACAACGGGAAGCATGCCCCCCTCGGCAACCCCTAATAAAAAACGCAATCCCAGTAATTGATAGTAATTGGTAACTATACTGCTGAGGATGGAAATAATAATCCAGGCAACTAATGACCAACCAATGAATTTTTTACCGCTGCCATGAACAGCAATTTTGCCCCCTGGCACCTGTAAAAAAATATAACCGATAAAGAAAATACCCGATAGCATTCCCTCCATACTAACTGAAATCATTAATTCTTTACTCATTCCCCCTGGCATAGCAAAGGCGACGTTCAAGCGATCCATATAAGAAATAATACAAGTAATTAAGATGGGGGGTAAAATCCTTAGCCAACGCTGGCGTGGAATATTATTAATAGATAAACTGGTCATAATCATTCTCACTTTAAATGAGACAGACAATTCATATCTGTTATGAACGAACGCCAAAAAGATAGACTTTACACTTAAAGAATTGAATTTAGATCATTAATTCTCTCATAGCTTTTGCAAATCCTATTGTCTTTCTCAGCAAATTAATCTGGGTTGTAAAATGATAAAACACCTTTTATTGAATCGAGCTTACGGCGATTTTCACGACAACCTTACGAATGGCAGTCTCTGTATTTTTGCAACTGCAAGGGCGATGTACATCTTGTGGAAATAAAACGACATAACTACCTGGAAACATTTCTATGAAGGTTTCATGAGATACATTTTCATAAAAAGTAATATCTCGTTTTGGCATCATCGTTTCGAAAACTTTATTTTCACCCAAATCAGGTACGACCCCGATATATTCAGTGCCAAATACTAAATAGTGAATATCTAAATATTTTTCATGTATTTCTGGCTTGGAATCATTTATGTTACGCGTCGTTGTATCAATAACTTCGGCAAACATAATATCCCCGTCCAAAGGGATTTTTCCTGGCTGATATTGACTGAAATCGGTATTACGTAAAAAATCCAATCCTTTTTGTAATATGTGTGGCAAGGGAAAAGGATAATCACAAGAAATATGCCCAAAAATCATTATTTTATTCCCTATTTACAACGCTTTAATCGCATTCCAAACCGCATCGTCAACAGGGATACCGTTACGACGATTTTCCTCTTGCAATCTGGGGAATTTATGACCTGGCAAACGAATTTTCACATCAGGTTCTGAACGCTGAGCATCCGTTACATAATCCATAATTCGTCGTAATTTTTTTTCCTTGGTTTCTCCGTCAATCAATTTATCAACTTCAATCGCCATAAAAATTTGAGAGACGCCATATTCATCACGATTATCTTCGGTAACTTCAGCAACAGAAGATCCATTCGATAACAAGGTAGCAATCATATCCAAAACGACTGATAATCCTGATCCTTTCCAATATCCCATGGGTAAAACACGGCGATTTTTTTCAATAGTACCAGGATCACGTGTTGGATTTCCATTATCATCAAAACCACCATCAACAGGCAATTGACGCCCTGCCAAACGATTGACCTCTAACATGCCATAGGAAAACATGGACATGGACATATCAATCATGGTGATCGGATTACTGGGAATGGCAACAATTAATGGATTTGTTCCAATGCGACATTCTTTGGCCCCCCAAGGTGGCATAACAGCAATAGAATTAGTCCAACAAATACCAATATATCCTTTTTCAGCAGCCTGCCAACCGTAACTGCCCCCGCGCATCCAATGATTGGCATTTCGTAACGCAACAACGCCAATACCATGTAAGGAAGCAAGTTCAGTAGCACGATCCATCATTTTCGTGGCTGTTAAATTACCAATAGAACGATGCGCATCCCACTGTTCAATAGCGCCCAAAGACAGTATCTTTTCTGGCTGTGCATCTGGAATAATATCCCCAGCGTCCAGTTGCTTTATAAAACGAGGAAAGCGATTTACGCCATGTGAATAAACACCCGTTTCTGTGGTTTTAGCAAACATTTCTGCACAATCTGATGCTGTTTTAGGATCCATCTTACGGGATAATAAAACCCGTTCGAATTCATGTTTTAATTGTTCGAAAGTCATCCTCATTGCTTATCCTCCTCTCAATAGACGAATTTTTAATTTATATCGTTTCGTAATAAGCATTTCA
Organism: Commensalibacter oyaizuii; assembly: GCF_029953265.1. Lineage (NCBI taxonomy): Bacteria > Pseudomonadati > Pseudomonadota > Alphaproteobacteria > Acetobacterales > Acetobacteraceae > Commensalibacter > Commensalibacter oyaizuii. Next base: position 1,703,582 of record NZ_JASBAO010000001.1, on the reverse strand, counting down.
TAATATGAAATTAGATTCCATATTATGAAAATTCAAGTCACTTTGACGTGATTTTTTTTCTAAAATGCATTATGAAAGAATAAAAAGCAGGTACGAGGAATGAAAATGACCACAAAAAAAAAGGATACTACCCACGACAAGACCTTCCCCGCGGGTAGTCAAAGTCTATTTCGAGGGCTGCAAATTCTAGAAATTCTCAGCAACTATCCCAATGGTTGCCCTTTGGCGTATTTGTCAGAACAAGCTGAATTGAATAAAAGTACTGTGCATCGTCTATTACAAGGGCTACAATCTTGTGGATATGTGACCCCAGCCCCTACAGCAGGCAGTTATCGCTTGACTACAAAATTGGTGGCTATTGGACAAAAAACACTTTCCTCTTTGAATATTATCCATATTGCAGCCCCCCATCTGGCAGAATTAAATATTGTCACAAGGGAAACCATTAATTTCTCGATGCGGGAAAAGGACTATGCTGTTTTAATTTACAAGCTAGAACCCACCATGGGCATGCTACGGACCAGAGCATATATTGGTCAGCATCTGACACTGTACTGCTCTGCAATGGGAAAAATTTATTTAGCTTTTGGCCCGTCTGACTATGTCAAATCCTATTGGCAACAACACCAACATAAGATCCAAAAATTAACCCCTAATACCATCACAAACCTTGATAAAATGTATGAAGAGCTTGATCAAATTCGCCAACTAAAAATGGCAAGGGATCAAGAAGAAAATGAATTAGGAGTTTCTTGTATTGCCGTCCCTGTTTTCAACATTCAAAACAAAGTTTTATATTCTATTTCCATTTCTCTTTCCACTTCTCGCCTACGACAGATCGGTGAAAAATGGCTTTTAAATAAATTAAAGCACACTGCAGATATAATTTCCCAAGAACTGGGTTACAGTCCAAACCAACAATGACAAAATATCGTCTTCGAAATAATAATCAGGCTCATATAATTAACTTTTGATGAGGGAAAAACCTATATTACGATAGCAACATTATTCACATTATCGAGTAAAGCTATCAATTTACTTCATCATATTCCAAAATAATATTATCTTAAATCTATAAAAAGTTACGTTTCAATCGATATTAGACGAGGGATATACTAATGCCTTTATTAATTGTTGCTGTTGGTATTTTCCTTCTTCTGATTTTAATGATTCGCTGCAAGTTGAACGGGTTTATTGCACTTATATTAGTATCTTTATTCGTTGGAATATTAGAGGGTATGCCCATTACCAACGTTCTAACTTCTATTGAAATGGGTATTGGTAATACATTGGGGCAGCTGGCCCTTATTATTGGCTTTGGTGCCATATTAGGAAAGTTGTTATCAGATTGTGGAGGGGCACAACGAATTTCTACCACTCTGATTAATTTGTTTGGTCCCAAATATATCCAATGGGCTGTAGTTTTAACAGGGTTTACCTTGGGCTTTTCCCTGTTTTATGAGGTCGGTTTTGTCTTGCTCTTTCCTCTTGTTTGCACCATCGCCGTTACAGCTAGGGTTCCAATTTTATATCTTGGTACGCCTATGGCTGCTGCCTTATCTATTACTCATGGTTTTTTGCCCCCACACCCTGGGCCAACAGCACTTGCAACAATTTTTCATGCTGATATGGGGAAAACACTTTTATATGGAACTTTGCTAGGCATTCCAACGGTTATTTTAGCAGGACCTGTTTATGCGCATTTTCTTAAAAAAATTGATAAGCCTGTTCTTCAAAATTTATATAATTCCAAAAAATTTACTAATGACGAAATGCCAAGCTTTGCCGTCAGTGTATGGACTGCTTTAACCCCTGTTATATTAATGAGCTTACGCGCAATTACAGAAATGGTAGCTCCTAAAAACTATATTTTGCTACCCTATATTGAATTTTTAGGTAATCCAATTATTGCCACCCTAATTGCAGTATTGATTGCTATTTTTACCTTTGGTTTGAATCGTCATAAAACTATGGACGAGATTTCACAGACCATAACAGACGCGATCAAAGTTATTGCGATGATTTTACTTATTATTGGCGGGGGTGGAGCATTCAAGCAAATTTTGATAGACAGCCACGTTGATCACTATATCACCAATATTATTCATGAAAGCAACATGCCCCCTATTTTTACCGCGTGGTCCATTGCGGCACTATTACGTATTGCTTTGGGATCCGCAACCGTATCTGCGATCACAGCTGGGGGCATCGTTGCCCCTCTTATAACAACAATGGGGGCTAGTCCTGAATTAATGGTCATTGCTGTAGGATCAGGGAGTCTTATATTCTCTCATGTTAATGACCCTGGGTTTTGGCTTTTCAAAGAATATTTTAACTTGACCATCGCAGAAACCTTTTATTCATGGTCTATCATTGAAACCATTATCTCGGTCTGTGGTCTTATTGGATGCCTTATTTTGTCATCTTTATAAAGTAAATACCATCATTCTTAATCATTTATATAAAAAATATCTAAGGATTATCAAAAATTACGCATCAATCATTGCATATTAACCCCACCCACGATGCACGAAAACAAAAATCCAGTAAATTACACATCGTGGATTAGATATAAATTAATCAATAACGGTCTTATAATTTATTTATTCCTCGTCTTGAGGCTCTACCTTAGTAATACGTACTAGATCAATTCTGTGATCTTTTATTTCAACAATTTCAAATCTTAGGTTTTTAATCGTGATTACATCCCCCACCATTGCGATTTTCTTATGATGGGCAAATATAAAACCTGCCAAAGAAACATATTGTTCGTCATGATCAAAAAAAGCATCTTCATTGATCGTAATCATTACAGAATGGATATCAGCGGTTCCTTTGACCAACCAGCTGTTTTCTTCCCGAATAATTTTGGAAGTTTCATCTTCGTCAGGAAATTCACCTGCAATTGCTTCTAAAACATCTAGAGGAGTAACAATACCTTGCACGGTATCAAATTCATTTGTGATAACGATTAATCTGCCTTTTGATTTTTTTAAAATGGGCAATAAATTAATAACATCAATCATATCGGGAATGACAATTGGTGGGCTTTTTTCTGCAAAAGCAGCAACATCTTCATTATTATTTAAAACCATTAATAAATCTTTGGCACGAACCACCCCAATGACTCTATCCAACTCTCCTCTACACACTGGAAAAAGATTATGAGGAGTATTTAAAATTTGTTTTTTTATAGTATCGGGTGATTGCTCACAATCGACCCATGAGACTTCTAAACGGGGAGTCATAATACTGCGCAAAGAACGCGATGCCAATGTCAGCACGCCATTAATCATATATCGTTCTTCTTCTGCAAACCCTTCCTGATATACAACGCTATCATCCTGCAACGAGGCTTTATTTTGATGACCTTGACCAATTAATCGCATAATCGCTTCAGAAGCTCTCTCACGCATGGGGCGTCTGGACTGATGTTTAATAAAATTTCGTTGTGCCACTTGGTTAAAGAATTCAATAAGTAAAGAAAAGGCAATTGCAGCATACATATATCCCTTTGGAATATGAAATCCTATTCCCTCAGCAATCAAGCCAAATCCAATCATCATCAAGAAACTTAAACATAATACCACCACTGTTGGGTGGGCATTAACGAAATTTGTTAAATGTTTTGATGCCGCAATCATAATAATCATTGAAATAATGACCGCTGATATCATAATGGGCAAATCATTAACCATGCCCACAGCAGTAATGACAGAATCTAGTGAAAAAATAGCGTCTAAAATAACGATCTGAAAAATAACAATCCAAAATTTAGCGTATCCCTGATTGCCTTTTTCTTCCTCAGTTATTCCTTCTAAACGTTCATGTAATTCCACAGTTGCCTTAAATAAAAGGAAAAAACCTCCAACAATAAGAATTAAATCCCGAATAGATAAATGAAATGATCCATATTTTACTATGGGCGTTGTTAAAGTAACAATCCACGAAATAATAGACAATAATCCAAGACGGATTATCATCGCCAAAGTCAGCCCAACAATGCGTGCTTTATCCCTTTGTGCAGGGGGCAGTTTATCTGCAATAATGGCGATAAATACGAGGTTATCAATGCCAAGGACAATTTCTAAAATAATCAGGGTAATTAAACCAGCCCAAACTGAAAAATCTAACAAAAATTCCATGTATATTTCTCAAATAAAAAATTATTCGGCAAGTTTAGAAGAAACATAATAAAAAGTTAAATAAAAAATTAATTAATATCTATCTCAAAATACCAATAATTTATGCCTTTTTTTTGCCTAAAAAATTACCAATAAATTCAGATTATTGTAGCTAAATAATACAAAAAAAATTTGTATTTTTATATTTATCAATTAAAAAATACTTGACGATATTAGAAAAATTATGCCATTTAATAGTGGCAAACTATAACACTTTAGCTTTAGAAATTGATAGAATATAAATAATTGCATCTCTATTATTTTCTTTTTCAGGAATGTTCTAAATACAAAAAATACAATGATGAGTTCTCGTAAAAAGAATACTATTATTACTTGGTTAGTTCCCCATAACAAAGGGCATATATTATGATGCAAATTTGGAACTTTCTATTTAACTTAAATTGTCAAAGAAACTTCTCAATAATTGTCAAACTAAGATAATTGTTTTTTTTTTAAACGATAATCGTTGGTTGTATCCGAGCTAACTGTTTAAATGACTTAGGCCTAAAATAAAGGATAAGGAGTTATTTGTATAAATAACATAGATGCAAAACCTAATAAGCGTTTCTGTGTCAAAATGATTATTTCTAAATGCAATCAATCTACCTTTATTACATTTAGATATAAACATATTCTATTTAAAATTTCTGCTAGAGCGCTTTAAAAAAAATTCTTAAAAAAGTAAATATTTCAGTAAATTACTATTAACAACCATCATGATCATAATGACCTAAAGGATTTTTTATGAAACTTAGACGAAAAAAACATAAACCACTGCATATTAACGACATTACAATTGTTGATGACGATAAACTGAAAAAAGCGATTACCGCCGCAGCATTGGGTAATGCGATGGAATGGTTTGATTTTGGCGTTTATGGGTTCTTAGCCATTACTTTGGGAAAAATATTTTTCCCTGGCGCCAGTGCCAGCGTCCAAATTATAGCATCGCTAGCAACATTTGCTGTACCTTTTCTGGTCAGACCTTTGGGCGGTATTTTCTTTGGGATTTTAGGGGATAAATACGGCCGACAAAAAATACTATCAATAACAATCGTGATCATGTCTATTAGCACCTTTGCCATCGGATTAATCCCAGGATATGGCAGTATAGGCATACTCGCCCCAATCTTGTTATTAATTTGTAAGTTGGCGCAAGGTTTTTCCGTAGGTGGGGAATATTCGGGGGCGGCGATTTTTGTAGCAGAATATGCGCCCGACCGTAAACGTGGTTTTTTAGGCAGCTGGCTTGATTTTGGTTCGATTGCTGGTTTTGTTTTAGGGGCTGGTGTTGTTGTTACTATTTCAAGTATTATTGGAAACGAACAACTAGTTTCTTGGGGATGGAGGTTACCATTCTTTCTAGCATTACCCCTTGGGTTTATTGGTATTTATTTAAGAAACCAATTAGAAGAAACACCTGCTTTCCAAAAACATATTGAATCCATGGAAAGCGACAGCAAAAAAGAATTACAACAACCCCCTAAATTATCATTTAAGGAAGTCGCAACCAAATATTCCAAAAGTTTCATCATTTGTATTGGTCTGGTCCTAGCAATGAACATTACCTATTATGTTTTGCTGACCTATATGCCAAACTATTTGTCTGGGAGATTGGGGTATTCAGAAGATCATGGTTTGTTAATTATCATTGCAATCATGGCTGGGATGCTGTTTGTACAACCGTTTATCGGGTTAACTAGTGATAAGATCGGTAGACGCCCCTTTATTTTTGCAGGTAGCATTGGTCTGTTCTTTTTATCCTATCCAGCATTTTGGTTAATTCAAAGTGACACCGTGGGATTGATATTTGTTGGATTATTGATATTAACGGTCTCTTTAAACTGCTTTGTTGGGGTCACAGCATCTGTTTTACCAGCATTATTCCCAACACATGTGCGGTATAGTGCCCTTGCCATTTCTTTCAATGTTTCTATTATCATTGCAGGTTTTACCCCCGCATTTGTTGCATGGTTGGTCAGTGCCACAAACAATTCGTATATGCCAGCATATTATTTAATGATCGTTTCTCTTATAGGGTTGGCGACAGCCTTTTCCATGCCAGAAACTGCTAATAAGCCATTACGCGGTGCAACCCCGACCGCCTCTGATAAAGAAGAAGCCAAAGAAATACTTTCTCAACATTTCGAAACTATCGAACAAAAGGTCGAGAAAATTGACGAAACAATTGCAGAACTTGAAAGAAAACGTCAGACTTTAATTGATCAGCACCCTAAACTGGATTAATCAGATAAAAGATAAATATTAAAGTCTTTGATATTCATTGCTATCACTAAAAACTCTTGAATTAAATTCAGGAGTTTTTTTGTTACAAACTCCCAAAATATCAAATTAATTTATAAGTATTTATTAAATAAATACTTTCTTTAATCATCTATATATTACTATATTAATAAGTTGTTATCATTTTTTGAACAGACAAAGATGATAACAGCTTTATATTTTAAAAATTTATACCCTGCATCTGTAAGTTATTTCATAAAAATGACAATTTACGAGGTCATGAATACATAACTCTACAAATTATTGTAGGCACTCACGCAATAGTTGTATGCAAAATGTCCCCCAATATGACCTTTTCATAAAATAACAGAATTACACTTTCACTGGTATAAATTACCGTTAAGCTCCCAAATTTTATTTAAAACTTTTCCTTTTAACCATCATCATAGATCTTCCTTAAGTCAATCTCACACATAAAACATAAGGTTTTCGATAAATCAAAAACTATTTAGACCCTTTGAATGGTCTTTTACCTCTTATCGATAATTCAGTTCCAAATTTTTGTAGAGCTAAGAAATATCCTTAATGATTAAGTAACGTCTCGTCAGAAATAGTTCGAGTGTCAGGGCATAAAAATCAAGTTTAGCAAAAAAAAACGATATTTCATAGTAAATTATTGTAAATAATATGGTAAATATTACTTGAAAGTAGAAATATAAGATCTTACTATATAAATATAACAGGTATTAATAAGTAGAATTAATAGCAATGAAAAGAAATTTCATTGTTGAAAGTAAGTAAATGGCATTAATAGGTATAAAAAATACATTTTATACACTTATTTATATTTTATATAATAAGATTTATTTATATATTTATTTCAAATTAAACTCTTTTTCATTTCATTTGTTTCCTGACCAACATTCATATCTGAAATATAATTTTTGTTGCTGCCAACTATAAATAATACCCCATGACTTGCCCCTTGCAATTAAGGAGATAACCATGTCCAATTATATCGAACAACAATCCACAGCCTGGAAAGGTTTCAAAGGAGATCAGTGGCAAAAGGAAGTCGATGTTCGTGACTTTATTCAAGCAAACTATACCCCATATGAAGGGGACGAATCTTTTCTAGCCTCTGCTACAGATGCCACGACTAAGTTGTGGGCAGAAGTCATGGAAGGTATTAAAATTGAAAACGCAACTAAGGCACCTCTTGATTTTGATACAAGCATCATTTCAACCATCACCTCTCACGATGCAGGATATATTAATAAGGATCTTGAAACCATCGTTGGTTTGCAAACAGATAAACCTTTAAAACGTGCTATTATGCCTAATGGTGGCATAAAAATGATCTTGAATTCCTGCAAGGCTTATGATCGCACTTTAGATCCTGCTGTGACAGAAATATTCACCAAATATCGTAAAAGCCATAACCAAGGCGTATTTGATGTTTATACTCCTGAAATTATGGCCTGTCGTAAGTCAGGCGTCATTACTGGCCTGCCTGATGCTTATGGACGTGGCCGCATCATTGGCGATTATCGCCGTGTAGCCCTGTATGGTATTGATTTCTTAATGGCTGATAAGCGTAAGCAGTTTGACTCCTTACAACCAGACTTAGAAAGCGGTAAAAACTTAGAGGAAATCATTCGTTTACGCGAAGAAATTACCGAACAGTATAAAGCTTTAAATGATATGAAAACAATGGCAACCTCCTATGGTTACGACATATCAGGGCCTGCCACCAATGCCAAAGAAGCCATTCAGTGGACTTATTTTGCTTATCTTGCTGCGGTTAAATCTCAAAATGGTGCAGCAATGTCGTTGGGACGAACCTCAACATTCCTTGATATTTATATCCAACGCGACCTAGATAACGGCGTTATTACAGAAGAACAAGCCCAAGAATATATTGACCATTTTGTAATGAAATTACGTATGGTACGTTTCTTGCGCACCCCCGAATATGACGAACTATTTTCTGGGGATCCAATCTGGGCAACCGAATCTGTGGGGGGCATGGGACTTGATGGTCGCACATTGGTAACAAAAAACTCTTTTCGTTTCTTAAACACTCTATATACAATGGGACCATCTCCAGAGCCTAATATTACGATTTTATGGTCTGAAAAACTTCCAAAAAGCTTTAAAGAATTCACCAGTAAAGTTTCTATCGACACATCATCTTTACAATATGAAAATGACGACTTAATGCGTCCGGACTTTAACAGTGATGATTATGCTATTGCTTGCTGCGTCAGCCCAATGGTCATTGGTAAACAGATGCAATTCTTTGGTGCACGGGCTAATCTTGCCAAAACCTTACTTTATGTCATTAATGGTGGCATAGATGAAAAGTCCAAAGTTCAGGTTGGACCAAAAACTGCACCTATGATGGATGAAATCCTTGACTTTGATAAAGTCATGACAGGCATGGATCATTTCATGGATTGGCTAGCAAAACAATATATCACTGCCTTAAACTGTATCCATTATATGCACGACAAGTACAGCTATGAAGCTGCTTTGATGGCCTTACATGACCGTGATGTTGTGCGCACTATGGCTTGTGGTATTGCTGGACTTTCCGTTGCTGCAGATTCTTTATCAGCCATTAAACACGCCAAAGTACGTCCAATTCGTGATGAAAATGGGGTAGCTGTAGATTTCAAAATAGAGGGGGAATACCCACAATTTGGCAACAATGACCCACGCGTTGATGATATAGCCTGTGATCTTGTTGAACGCTTTATGAAAAAAATCAGCAAACTGCCTACATATCGCAACGCCCTGCCTACACAATCTGTTTTAACCATTACATCCAATGTTGTATACGGTAAAAAAACAGGAAGTACCCCCGATGGTCGTCGTGCTGGTGCACCTTTTGGGCCAGGTGCCAATCCAATGCACGGACGCGATAAGAAAGGTGCCGTTGCGTCATTGACCTCTGTTGCGAAACTGCCCTATGCTTATGCAAAAGATGGTATTTCTTATACATTTTCAATTATCCCCAACGCATTGGGTAAAGATGATTGCATGCGTAAGGCAAATCTAGCAGGTATGATGGACGGATATTTCCACCACAATGATAATCGCGAAGGTGGACAACATCTGAACGTTAATGTTTTTAATCGTGAAACGCTGGTTGATGCCCAACAACATCCCGAAAAATATCCAAGCCTAACCATCCGTGTTTCGGGATATGCTGTAAGATTTAACTCTTTAACTACAGAACAGCAAAACGATGTGATCAATCGTACCTTTACTGCGAATATGTAGTGATTTTCTCCTTTAGAAAGATCCTTATTTTGGGATCTTTCTTTTTTTAATGTTTAAATATCAGAAAGATTATATATGCCATCAAATTCTATCACTGGACGTATTCATTCAATCGAATCTTTTGGTACTGTTGATGGTTGTGGAATCCGATATATTGTCTTTTTTCAAGGATGTTTAATGCAGTGTTTATACTGCCACAATCCAGATTCTTGGGATATGAAAGCGGGAAGATTAGTTACCGTACCTGAATTAATGCAAGAAATTATTTCCTATAAACCCTTTTTACGTCCCAACGAAGGTGGGGTCACTGCATCAGGTGGAGAGGCCATTTTACAAGCTGAATTTGTCACAGAATGGTTTAAAGCCTGCCATCAAGAAGATTTAACAACCTGTCTAGACACAAATGGATATGTAAAAAGCTATACCTCTGAAATAGAAAAATTGGTTCAGGAAACCGATTTGGTAATGTTGGACTTGAAACAACTAAATAACGATGTTCATAAAGAACTCACTGGTATCTCTAATGAATATGCCATAGATTTTGCCAAATACTTACAAAAAAACAATAAACGCACCTGGATACGCTACGTTATTGTTCCTGGATGGACAGACGATATTCCATCAGCCCATTTATTAGGTCAATTCACACAATATATGGACAATATTGAGAAAATTGAACTCTTACCCTTTCATCAAATGGGGGAACATAAATGGCACGAATTGAAACGTGAATATAGATTAAGTGATGTAGCTCCCCCCTCAAGGGAGACAATGCAGAGGCTACAAAAAATCATCAGCAGCTATGGACACAAAGTTATCTATTAATTTTAGAAGACTTAAAATACAAAATAAAATAGTTGTTTATTAAAAATACTATAAAATATAGTTGCATTATCAATATATTTCATAATAACGTAGATTAAAATCTAATCTTAAAGGTGTTTATTATGAAATCTCCATTAATTAAAAGGCGAAACTTCTTAACTGGGGCCACAGGATTTGGTATCAGTACCGCATTTTACGCCAAAGCAACTCCGACTGTTTCCTCTTATAAAAAGCCTAATATCATTTTTATTTTGGCCGATGATCTTGGATATGCTGATGTCAGTTGTTTTGGTAATCCTGGGTATACAACACCCGCCATAGATCGTATCGCCAGTGAAGGTATTAAAATAAATCGCGCTTATGCAAACTCTGCCGTTTGTTCAGCAACGCGCACAGCCTTGATTACAGGCCGATATCAAGACAGAATTGAATGTGGTTTGGATGAACCCATCACTGGACAAAATAAACGCATTGGTTTACCCTCTGGTCTGCCAACATTGCCCGCACAATTAAAAAAAGCAGGGTATCAAACTGCTTTGGTTGGGAAATGGCATTTAGGAGACCCACCAAAATTCAGCCCTCTTAAAAGCGGTTATGATCATTTTTATGGGATTTCTGGTGGGGCTGCTGATTATTTTACCCACCAAGCCCATATAGGCAAAGATCAATTTTACAGAGATAACCAACTGATTCATGAACATGGATATTTAACAGAGTTACTAGGGAAAGAATCTGTTCGGTTGATCGATAATTATGCAAAATCAGACCAACCCTTTTTCCTGAGTGTTCATTTTAACGCCCCCCATTGGCCATGGGAGGGACCAAATGATGAGGCAGAATCCAAACGACTCAACGGTAAAATATTTGATTATGACGGTGGCACGCAAAAAACTTATGGTAAAATGGTTCAAGCCATGGACACACAAATCGGCTATATATTGCAAGCCCTAGATCAACATAATCTTGCAGATAATACCATTATCGTTTTTACCAGTGATAATGGCGGTGAACGATTTTCTGATATCTGGCCCTTTACAGGTATGAAGGGCGAATTATTAGAAGGGGGATTGCGTGTTCCCGCTGTTTTACGATGGCCTTCCCATATTCGGGCAGGAACAAAAACTCAGCAAACGATGATAACTATGGATTGGCTGCCAACATTTCTTAGCGCTGCAAATGTAAATCCTGATCCCAGCTTTCCCACAGATGGTATTAACATTATCCCATTTTTACAAAACCCAAATAGAATTCAAGAACGCTCTTTATCGTGGCGATATAATCTTCAAGACCAACATGCACATTTGAAAGGAGATTACAAATATTTAAAAATTGGATCCAATGAATTTTTATTTAATGTCATTGATGACCCACGCGAGCGCGCCAACCTAAAAGAACGTAGACCTGAACTATTTGCCAGTCTTAAACAGGAATGGGAAAAATGGAACGCTCAAATGTTGCCCTATAATAAAGATAATTATAGTTGGGGTGCAGATGGCAAACATTTTGCCGACCATTATGGTGTTCCAGCACCATCTGAAGATGATTAATTTCTGCAAGCACATGAGTATGAATAAGTAATACTCTTCTTAAATCAATCATACGTTATTTTTATTTACGTATTAAACATCTTAGTATTATCAATAGACCTCTAAAAATACTGCAAAGGCTTTATACGATGGCAAAAAAAACAATTCTCTTTTACGGTGACAGCAATACCCACGGTACAAAACCCATGCCTTCGGCAGACAGTACAGAACGTTTTCAATTAGATGAGCGATGGCCTGGTATTTTACACCAACAACTGAAACAAGATTACCATATTATCGAAGAAGGATTGCCAGGTCGAACGACCGTGCACAATGATCCTATTGAAGGATCTCATAAAAATGGGTTGGCTTATCTACGGCCTTGCTTAGAAAGCCATCGGCCAATCGACATCATTGTATTAATGCTAGGTACAAACGATTTAAAAGCCCGATTTTCTGTCACACCTGCAGATATTGCTCATTCTATTCATCACTTAATTATAGAAATCAAATCATGCCAAACAAACCCACAAAGCGATCACCCCAAAATCCTTTTATTATGCCCTGCACCCATTCTGGAGATTGGAGAATTAGGCGAAATTTTTGCAGGGGGTGAAGAAAAATCCAAACATTTAGCTAGATATTATAAAAAAATAGCTGATAATCATAAAATTAGCTTTTTCGATATTGGCTCTGTTGTCCATGTCAGTAAAATAGATGGTGTTCATTTTGACAGCGACCAGCACCAGATTTTGGCGGAAAATTTACAAAAAATTATTACAATACTATAAAATTCTATATGACTGTTCATAAACAGTCATATCCCTCTTTTATTTAATCATCATGGAAACCAATAAACGAATACGGGCTTCAACATCAGCATATTCCCCCCCTAACCGACGATCCAATCCCAACACAACTATTCCATGTACTGCTTCGTACATTGTACGAGCCAGAACTAATTTTTGTTCCTGATCTTGCTCGTTATTTGTAAACAGAGTTGTAATTTTAAAAATAAGATGAGTCCTGATTTCTAAATAATCTTGAGGCAGCTTACTTTGAGAAAAACGTAACGCAAACAGTGCCTCCCATTGATTAAAATAATCACGAGCATAGGTAAAATAAGCTACAGCTAGTGCTGTTAAACGCTCTACGGGGGAATCATTTTGAACAGCCTTGGCCTGATCGAACATATACGCACCCATTTCAATTAAGGTTCTTGTATTTACGGCCAGTATTACATCTTCGAGTCCTGTGAATAAATATCCCAACGAACCTAGGGCACACCCTGCTTTTTTGGTAACAGCACGCACAGTACACTTACGAATACCCTCTGTCATAATAATGTGTTGGGCAACATCAATAATTTTTTTACGCAACTCTTCAGGATCTTTTCCCTTACGCCCCATTGACCTTTTCCCTTTATTTTGTCTTTGTCCCTTTTATGCCCGTATTTTTTTTAAAATGAAAGAATTAAAATATTTATTGAACATAGTTCAAAAAAATACTTGATTTTAATTTTAAATTGTATTTAATGAACATTGTTCAATAAATATGAAAAGGATATTAAAATGGCTAATTCATCTAATACAACAACCAGCAGCTGGGTTCTTTTTACTTGGGTTTGTTTTATCGTTGCCATCTTGTCTATGGCTTTTGCAGTCATCTATATGCCTATGGATAATTGGTTACGTGCTTATTTAGGATTATCAGGGTTATTCCTAATTCAATCATCAATTTCCTTATCAAAAACCCTGCGTGATCAAGCAGAACATCAAGAACCAAACGAATAATAATTTATCCCTATACTGAACAGAGTATAATAAATGCAAAAATCATCCGCTCTATCCCTTAAATCACTGTGGTTTTTATGTTTTGCACAATCTTGCGGTGTTCTTAGCGAAAATATGATTAAGAATGCAATGTTGGTTATGGCATTATTTGTCATGGGATATCAAAACACTGGATTAACCGCAATTGCTGGGGGATTATTTATCCTGCCTTATGCCTGTTTTTCTGCCACCGCAGGACAATTAGCTGATAAATTTTCCAAGCATCGTGTAATGATTGCTGTAAAAACTATTCAGCTTTTGTTTATCCCAGTTGTTACTGTCGGGTTTGTATATCAAAATATCACTTTACTACTGATTTGTTTATTTTTTCTGGGCACTGCCGAAGCTTTTTATTGTCCATTAAAATATAGTATTATTCCAGAAATCGTAGACCAAAAACGAATCCTATTTGGAAACAGTGTTATCGAAACCTCTACTTTTATCGCTATCCTTATCGGTATGATTGCTGGAGGGTCAGTAATATTATTTTCACACGGCATTTATTGGGTTTGCGGATCAGCATTTATTCTTTCATTACTGGGATTGGGATCAATTTTCAAAATTATGCATGTTGCTCCTGCAGATCCTTCTTTGAAAATTAACTGGAATATTGCCAAAGAAACTTTAAACACGATTGCAATGACCCGCAAAAACCGTAAGATTTGGCTATGCGTTTTGGGTATCTCTTGGTTTTGGACTGTCGGGGCTGTTATTAGTGCTGGCATTTTTGATTTATCATCAGCCATTATTCATCATAACGGCCAATTTTTAACAACAATTTTCCTGTCTTGTTTTTCAATTGGCATTGCAATTGGGTCCATTATTTGTGCACGTTTATTAAAAGGGCGTATTTCTGGACAATATGTTCCATTTGCTGCTATTGGAATTTCTATTTTTTGCCTTGATTTTGGCTTGGCCAGTCTTTCCATCCGTACATTTACCTCTTTACACGTTTTTTTGACCTCGTTTACAGGCATTCGGATCTTTGCAGACTTGATTTTCCTGTCGATCTGTAGTGGTATTTTTTCGGTTCCTCTTTATGCCATGATTCAGGATCAATCTCCAAAAAGCAGCAAGGCCAGAATTGTTGCTGGAAACAATATCATTAATGCCATCATGATGGTTATTGGGTCTTTCATCTGGGCAAAAGCAACGGCTTATACATCTAACATTGCTTATTTATTCATCGGTCTTTCTGTCATTAACTTTGGTATTGCGATTTATATTATGCGTTTACTTCCTGCTGAAATTTTAAAAACATTCTTCAAAGCGTATTTCAATCTCTTTCATGGTGTAAAAATCACTGGCATGGAAAATTTTCATCAAGCAGGTGAAAAGGTTGTCATCATTTCCAACCATACCTCTTTTATGGATGCAACATTGCTTTCCTGTTATTTACCCCAAAAACCTGCTTTTGCAATTTATACGAAAACAGCAGAAAAATGGTGGGCTCGTCCATTTTTGGCCACGGTTAATATTTTCAAAGTAGATATCCAATCCCCTTATGCCATCAAAGATATGATATATGCGGTACGTAATAACAAAGAAAAATTGGTCATTTTTCCCGAAGGTCGATTAACCAAAACAGGTAATTTAATGAAAATCTATGAAGGTGCGGGCATTGTTGCCAGTAGTTCTGGTGCACGTATTTTACCTGTGCATATCGATGGATTGCAATTTACCCCGTGGGGCAGAATGAGAGGTAAATTACGGATGCGATGGTTTCCACGTCTGTCCATTACCATCCTGCCTTCTTTTAATATTCAAGATTATACCGATCATAATGCAACGCCTCGGCAAAATCGGGCCAATATCGGCAAAATTCTACAACGTACTTTGATCGACAGTGCTTTCAAAGCTAAAAACACCGATAAAACTCTCTTTCAAACCCTGTTAGATGCCAAAGATATATATGGAAAAAAAACAGAAATTATCGAAGATATACGTCGTGATCCCTTAACCTATGACAGATTAACATTGGGGGCTGTTTTATTGGGTCGACAATTTACCAATTATACTGACATTGGGGAATGTGTTGGATTAATGTTACCAACATCTTGTGGGGGGCTGGTTGCCTTAATGGGATTATCGGCTTTTGGTCGGGTTCTCCATCCAGTGAATGTATCAACTGGGGCTGAAAATATTAAAAATATTAGCTCTACAGCCGCCATTAAAACCATCATTACCAGCCGTCTCTTTATCGAAAAAGCCAAATTACACGATACGATTGACTATCTAAAACCCTTTGTACAGTTTGTCTATTTAGAAGATATTAAGAACGCTATTGGTTTATCAGAGAAAATTAGAGCCAAATTGGATATTTTATATCCAAAATCTTTGCCTGGTGTTAAAGCTAATGCTAATGACCCTGCTATTATTTTGGCCACTTCTGGATCAGAAGGTCAACCCAAAGCTGTTGTCTTAAGCCACAAAAATATTCTGACCAATTGTAACCAGCTGGCTTGTAGCGTTGATTTCAGCAGCGCGGATCGTGTTTTTAATGCAATGCCAATCTTTCACTCGTTTGGATTAACCGGGGCTATTTTGCTGCCTCTGCTCTATGGGGTGCGCACCTTTCATTATCCCAATCCTTTACACTATAAAAATATTTCATCCCTGATTTACGATACTGATGCAACTATTTGCTTTGGCACAGATACTTTTTTAAATGGCTGGGCGAAATATGCCCACCCTTATGATTTTTATGCCATGCGCTATATTTTTGCAGGCGGAGAAAAAGTTAAAGAAGAAACCCGCCGCTTATATGCAGATACCTTTGGGGTACGCGTTTTCGAAGGTTATGGTGCCACCGAAACCGCACCCGTTATGGCAATTAACACTCCAATGAATTCACGTGGTGGGACAGTGGGAAAATTTTTACCAGGTATTGATTATAAACTGGAACCCGTTCCTGGCATCGATAAAGGCGGTAAACTGATTGTTAAAGGTGATAATATTATGATTGGATATATGCTGCATACCAATCCTGGCAAGATTCAACCGCCCCAAGATGGATGGTATGATACGGGGGATATTGTTGAAATTGATCAAGATGGATTTGTCATCATTTGTGGGCGTATAAAACGTTTTGCTAAAATTGCTGGGGAAATGATTTCTATGACAGCTGCGGAAACCTTAGCCACCACATTATGGCCAACAGCCCTGCATGCAGTGGTCAGTTTGCCAGACCCTAAAAAAGGGGAAAGGTTGTCGCTGATTACCACGCAACAAAATGCTAGTGTCAGTCAATTATTAACCTACGCTAAGGAACGTAATATTGCTGAGATCATGATTCCCAGAAGTATCAAAATCGTTCAAGATATTCCGTTATTTGCAACAGGAAAAGTAAATTATCCAGAATTACAAAAATACATACAAAATTTATAATATTATTTAAATCTATTCTAAACTCTATTTATAAATACTTAATAAATAGAGTTTTTCTGGTAAACTACAATTACATATTAAACAATTATCCTTAACACAAACCTTTATCTTATAAAAACGCATGTTATTGAATAGAGTTAGGATAATATTGTCGAAGTTCTTGTTGCCATTGTTTTTTTAACCCTTCATTTTTATCGCCTAGAACATCATCAATGTACCAACGATGATTTATTCGAATCAGATTGAAGGAATTGGTCTGCTCTGGCATAGAATTATCAGCAAATGGACTGCTTTGGTTATTATCGATAATAAAATTATAATAAACTTTAACTACGGCCTTATTATTACTTTGACTAAGCACATCAATATTTGTAACAACGATACCATCGAAAAAATCCTGACAATTACAAATAAAATCATAATCTATCAAGCTACCATCTTGATGCGCTGAAGTAATTTTTTCATCAGCTTCTATAATTTTTAAGAAATCAGGGGAAAATAATAATTTTTCTTCTTTTCCATTACGATCAAATCCCAATTCGTCGTTATTACCATCGGGTTTAGGCGTATAAAAGGAATATACTTTTTGTATCAAAGAAACAGGCGTATCCTGAGCATAAGCTTCACCAGCATAAAGAAAAAATAAACTGCTTAAAATACACAAGCAATAGTAACGGTTAACTGTGGCACATAAGAAGGTGAGTATTTTTACCATTATAATCCTTACTATTTTATTGAATAAGAAATTAATATATAATTTTTATTTAATAAGGATTATAATAGGTAATACAATCAATAATTTGTAAATTATTTTTTAAAGTTCAATGTATTCATAGCCTCTATTGTGTCTTCAAACGAAACCAGTTTTCCATCTGAACCCAAGCCCATGGCAACTTTTGCTGCCACCGCAGACGCAAACAAGGCAGATTTTTTCAAATCCCATCCTTTGGTTAAACCGACAATAATACCAGCACTAAAACTGTCCCCACACCCTGTTGTATCAACCACAGAGATATCAAATGCAGGCAATGTAAAATCATCGCCCATTTGTGGGGAAACATACACACCATCCCCACCCATTGTTAATACCGCATTTTTAACCCCTCGCTCTTTATAAAATTGAGCAACCTGTTTAGGATCGGTCAGGCCTGACATTTCACTGGCCTCTTCAATACTAGGAATAAAATAGTCAATATAAGGCAAGCAAGGTTCAACCACAGTAAAGGTTTGAGCGCTGGCACCAATCAAATCAAAAGTTGTAGTGCGACCCAAAGCTTTGGCTTTTTTCAATAATTGAACTGTGGGTTCCCCATCAAATGCTTTTAACAATCCTGTACCACCAACATGAATAATATTGGCATCCAAAACCGCATCCATATCTTTATCATCAATTGTAAATACGGCAGAGGCCCCCAAAACATGCAAAGCTGGCCGTTCGCCTTTGGCATTAATGGGTAAAATCGTTGAAGCTGTCTGTGTTTTATCGGTACGTTTGACCAAAGAGCAATCTACACCAAAACTAGATAGTTTCGAACAAATATAATCCCCCATGTCATCTTGCCCAACGGTAATAACAGCTTGCGCAGAAAGGCCTAAAATACCACAATCCATCGCCGTTGCCCCCGCAGTACCCGCAACGGTCATACGAATTTCGTCAATCAGTTCCAACTTTCCCCCTTCTGGAATACGATGAACAACCCTGCCCAATAAATCTACAACACATAATCCAATCGAAGTTACATCAAAACGTGCCATTACTTTTTTCCCTAGTTAATATTACACTGCTTAAATACTATCTAATCTGCATGACCATAATTACTGATCTGATCGCTAATTTTTGCCATTTCTTCTTTGGGCAACGTTCTAACTTTTCCCAACTGCAAAATACCATGATATTGTCTTGCCAGCGTTTCTACCTCGACAGCCAACCACAATGCTTTGGATAGGTTTGCACCTACTGCAATCATCCCATGATGTTCCAATAGGCAGGCTTTACGCCCTTTTAATGCCTCAACCGCATTTTTAGATAATGCCTCACTGCCAAAAGTTGCATAAGGAGCACAACGGATATTATCCCCACCTGCAACCCCAACCATATAATGAATAGCTGGAATTTCCATTCCCAAGATAGATATAATCGTTGAATATATTGCATGCGTGTGCACCACTGCATTTACCTCGGGTCTGGATTTCATAATATCCAAGTGAAAACGCCATTCGCTGGAGGGTTTAAACAATCCTTTGGATGTACCATCCATTTCAAGACGTACGATAGACTCTGGTTTTAATTGATTATAGGGAATACTAGTTGGCGTAATTAACAAATAATTTTCATGCCGAATACTGATATTTCCCGATGTTCCCTGATTAATACCCAGTCGATTCATTTCAAGGCATGCCTCTATAATGGCAAAGCGTTTTTCTAATTCAACAGGGGAAAAGTTATAATTCATAAAAGCAACTCGCACCGTTATCTTGTATATTTAAAAAGCCAGATATAACTTATCCCAATTCGTTTATTATATTCATTAACATCAATATAAAAATATAAACTACAGACAAGATATATTTTTCTTTTCTAATATAGTTTTTCTTTACTTATAATTAAAATGACAATTAATTTACCCTATCATTCTTTACTTAAAATATACATAAGGCTTGATAATTATATTTGAGAATCAACGAGATAGATTGTTTATTATAAAAATAAATCTTTTAATCTATCACGAACACAAAAATGTGTTTTCAAGAAAAATACAAAGGACTGTTATCGTTATATCCCATGAAATTTAGTCTTTGATCTGCAAAGACAAAAGAACATACATCAACATCTTTAAATAAGGAAATCATCATGCGTAAAATTGGATGTTGTACATGGATTTTTAATAACGAACCATTGGAAGTAACCACTCAACGTCTGCATCAATGTGGATTACATGGGGCGGAACTGCACGGCGATATTAATCGTATTAATCCAGTTCAGGCAGGGCAATTATTTAGTGACAAAGGATTAGAAATATTTTCTATTACCCCTGGGGATGCAGATATTGCACATCCTGACCGTAAAATCAGGCAAGAAGGCTTAACCTATTATGAAAAATTAATCGAATGGGTTTTGAAACTAGATCAAAAATTAACAGCACCAATTATCTCTTGTCATGGTTTAGTACAACGCATTCGTCCCATTTCCACACAAGAGGAAGAAAACGATTTATTAGTAGATAGTACTCAAAAAATATGCGAAATGGCCAAAAGTGCCAGTTTAAATATTGTGTTTGAAATTCTTAACCGCTATGAAAGTCATCAAATCCGTACGGTTACAGAAGGTTTGGACTTTTTAAAACGAGTCAACGCTCCTAATCTTAAATTATTACCTGATGCTTATCACATGAATATTGAAGAGGCTAATCCAGCAGAGGCTTTACGCTTGGGACATCATCATATTGGTTTATACCATGCCGCTGACTCAAACAGGGGTGCCATTGGTGAAGGTCATACAGATTTTGCTGCCCAATTCGGTGCGTTAAATGATATTCAATATAGTGGCCCTATTATTTTAGAAGTTGCAGCACCTGGACCCGATCCATTTAACACCAACAAAGGTGAAGGTTTCAAAGAGGTCTTACAAAAACAACTGGTAAAATCAGTACAGGCTATCCGTGCACTGGGCAGCTGATATAACTTTATAACCCAGCAATATTATATTTAATAAGGAGTTTGTCGTGTCAACTTATCAAGATTTTGTTAATAAAATTATTCAGGAAAATCGTGAAACACTAATGGCGATTGACGAAAAACAAATTCAAAGTCTTATCGACGAAATTCGAAAAGCAAAAACCATTCAATTATATGCTATGGGCAGAATGCAATTATCCGTGCGTGGATTTGCGATGCGGTTAAAGCATATGGGATTTGATAGTTATGTGGTATATGACACCACTACCCCATGTATTGGTAAGGGGGATTTATTAATTGTCCATTGTGCTGTCACCAACGTAGAGTTAAATATTATAAAACTAGCCAAAGAGGCAGGTGCTAGAATTGTATTATTAACTGCCCACCCCGAAAACGAACATGGACAATATGCAGACCTAGCAGTTAGAGTTCCAGGGCAAATTTTTGGCACGGAAAATGAAATACCTTCCATACAACCCATGTCCACATTACTAGAGCAATCACTCTTTCTTTTTACAGATATCGTTACCATGATGATTATGGATCAGTGCGACATTGCTTTGGATAAGATGAAAAACAGACATACCAATCTAGAAGGGTTATGTGGTGACTTTGCTTGATCTTGTACGATACGAAATATCGTTCAAGATCATCATTTCCACAAAAATATCTGAAACATAAAAAGAATAATATAGCTTCTATCCACACATTTATTTGATAATCGTATTATTCTTCTTTTTTCCTTACACGGCACCAACCACAATTCTAATAACAATAAAAGAAATCAAAGCATCACTATAGTATTCACCAGACGAGCGAGTCTACTATCGTGTTTTATTATGCTTTCTCTATCTGAAAACTATATTTATGAATCTAAATTTAATAAAGTCTAGTTTGAATTTTAACGAAATTTAAACTAGACTTTAAATCTTTTGTATCAACGATTTATAAATATACACAACGCATTAAGAAATAAACTGAATATTCTTGATATGCGCCTAATCTTAACCTTTTTGACCGTAATAAGCATTCACACCATGCTTGCGTAAATAATGTTTATCAAGCAAATCTTTTTGCATATTTCCAAGGTTTGACACAAGCATACAGGAAAACATTTGCATATAACAAATTTCTTCTAAAATAATAGCATGATCAACAGCTTGCATTACGTCCTTCCCCCAAGTAAATGGACCATGAGAATGTACTAGAGCTGCTGGCATATCCAAAGGATTTAAATTCAGTTTTTTAAAAGTTTCAATTATAACTTTACCTGTTTGTAATTCATAATTCGTTTCTATTTCTTCCCTAGTCATTAATCGGGTGCAAGGAACAGCCCCATAAAAATAATCAGCATGCGTCGTTCCTAAGGGATTAATGGATTTTCCAGCTTGTGCCCATATCGTAGCATGTCTAGAATGTGTATGAACGATACCACCAACATCTTTGAATTGTTGATATAAAATCCGATGTGTTTCCGTATCTGACGATGGATTTAGATATCCGTCAACAACTTTGCTTGTATCAACGTTAACCACAACCATATCACTGGGTTTCATATCTTGATACTGTACACCAGAAGGCTTAATAACCATTAAATCTCGATCATCATTGATAGCACTGGCATTTCCCCAAGTTAACACAACCAAATGATGTTTTGTTAAAGCTATATTCGCTTCAAAAACCTGTTCTTTTAATGCTTTAAGCATTTTTTGTTCCTTAAACTAATTTCCGATTTCGCGCAAAGGCCTGTTATTCATGAGATTTTTTTCGATGTGCTCTAAAGTGACGTTTTTGGTTTCTGGAATAAAAAAGATTACAATAAAAATGAATGCAATATTTAAAGTTGTATAAATCCAAAATGTCCAACTGATTCCAAATGTTTGAATTAAGGTCAGGAATGTTGCTCCGATAATCATATTGCTGACCCAATTGGTTGTGGTTGAACAGGCAATCCCAAAGTCACGACTTTTTAAAGGTTGTATTTCTGAACAAAGGATCCAGACAACAGGGGCTGCACTCATTGCATAGCCACCAATACACATAATTGCCATACCAACAGAAGCATATGAAATCAGGGCAGAAGTGTTGCCATTATCAATAAGGTGTAAACAAAATCCAAGAACCAACGTGCCAAATGCAATAACCCCAAATCCCACTTTCAAAATGGGTTTACGTCCCAACTTATCGACTGTAAAAATTGCGATAAAAGTTGCAAAGACAAAGGTCAAACCTACGATGATTGTTGCAATCATTTGTTGATGATTAGTTTGGAAACCTGCACGTTTAAAGATTTCAGGCGCATAATACATAATAATATTCATGCCGGTAAATTGCTGCATGGCTTGTAATACCATTCCCAAATATACTGCACGGCGAACGTTAGAATTTGCTTTGAAAAGAGACCAGCCTTCTTGTTTAATTTTTAGACTTTCCTTAATTTCATCAAACTCTTTTTTCACTTTTTCATCATCATTTCGAATATGAGAAAGTACCTTTAATGCTTCTTCTTCTCGACCTTTTGCAGCAAGCCAGCGCGGTGTATTAGGCAATGAAAAAATCATCAACAACAGTATAAATGCAGGAAAACATAATACCCCAAGCATCATGCGCCAGTTTCCTGTTGAGGTAAAATAAGTATCAGAAAGAAAAGCAACCAAAATACCCAACGTAACCATCAATTGGTACCCAGAAATCATTTTTCCACGGACTTCTGGGGGGGCCATCTCAGACAAATATAATGGAGCAGTATAAGAGGCAACCCCCACAGCAAACCCAAGAATAATTCGCCAAAAAATCATGATCTCCACATTATTAGCCAAAGCAGAGCCAATTGAGCCTGCTATAAACAGGCATGAGGCAATCAATAAGCTATATTTCCGACCCAGTTTAAAAGAAAACCATCCATTAGAAATAGCCCCCAATGCAGCACCCAACATCATTGAACTGACAACCCATTCTTGTAAATGATTGGTCAATTGAAAATCTTTAGTAATAAAAGGAAGCGCACCTGAAATAACGCCAATATCCAAACCAAATAATAATCCTGCCATTGCTGCTGCAAGACCGATAAGAAAAGTTGCCCTTTTTGCAGAAGCTTCTCTTTTTTCATCGTATTTTTCTAATAATACGGATTGCTGCATTATCTTTACTCACTTTATTAGAGTTTTACATCGATAGTCTTCTCTTATTTTGCTTTGTTGGAATAAAGAATATCGTTCCACAAAAGCTCTTTTTCGAACTGATGAATATTTGTATCTTCATCGATAACAGCAATTTCGATATTCTTCAGCTTTGCATAAAGGCGGAAATATTCCATATCCAATGCCTGTGTATAAACAGAATGGTGGGCTGCCCCCGTTGCAATCCATGCTTGAGTCGAGATATCCAAAGAAGGTTTTGGTTTCCACACTGCACAAGCAACAGGAAGCTTAGGAAGAGGATGAGGCTGTTCAATCGTTTCTAAAGCGTTTGTAACCAATCTAAAGCGATTACCCAAATCAATTAAACTGGCATTAATTGCTGGCCCAGGGCGGGATCTAAAAATCAAACGAACCGGATCATCTTTGCCCCCAATCCCTAAATATTGGGCATCTACTAGGGGTTTTTCATCAGCAATAGATGGACAGACTTCCAACATATGAGAACCAATGACCAACTCTTGTCCTTTGGTAAAGTCATAGGTGTAATCTTCCATAAAAGAAGTTCCACGATCAATACCGCTGGCCATAACTTTAATTGTTCTTAGAAATGCGGATGTTTTCCAGTCCCCTTCGGCACTAAATCCATATCCTTGTTGCATCAACCGTTGTGAAGCAATACCAGGAAGCTGTTTAATACCGTATAAATCTTCAAATGTATTAGTATAAGCAGAATACCCACCCTGTTCTAGGAATTTTTTAATTCCCAATTCAATTTGGGCTGCATCAATTACGTTTTGACGTTTTTCACCATTTTTTTGTGTCACAGGACTAAAACGATATAAGGTTTCATACTCATCTACCAAGGCATCAATATCACCTCGCGAAATACCATTTATCACTTGAACCAAGTCACCAACAGCATGGGTATTTACAGAATACCCAAACTTCATTTGTGCAGAAACTTTGTTGCCTTCTGTTACACCAACTTCACGCATATTATCGCCAAAGCGTACAACTTTTAACGATTGCTCTGCTAGAATTGCTGCGGATACACGCATCCATCTGGTAATTTTTTCATGAACTTTTGAATCTTTCCAATAACCAATTGCAACTGTCGTTGGTATTTTCATACGTGCACACATAAAACCAAACTCTCTGCCACCATGTGCAGTTTGGTTTAAATTCATGAAATCCATATCCATTGTACTCCATGGAACGGTTTCATTATATTGAGTATCTAATTGAAAGAGTGGTTTTGTTAAAATGTTTAAGCCATTGATCCACATTTTTGTTGGAGAAAATGTATGTAACCAGGTCATGATGCCGATACAATTTTGGCTATAATTTGCCTCGCGACATAAGGCTGTAATCTCTTCTGGGCGTGTAACAATAGGTTTGTAAACGATCTTTACAGGAAAGTTAACTTGCTCGTTAAAATATTTTGCAACTTCCTTGGCGTTTGCCTCAACGTCTTGTAATGTTTTTGGGCCGTATAAATGTTGACTGCCAGCAACAAACCAAACTTCGTATTCCTTGAAATAAGACATTTTTATTCTCTTTTATTTTAAAATTTATACTATTGATTAACTATATTGAGGCTCACAAACTTCAGACCATTGAATGTATTGTTCATATATGGCTTGATACTGTTTTGATTTGTGAGGATCTGGCGTGAATGTTGTGCTAATTGGACTTGCCATATATTGTTGAGCCTCTGAAATACTGCTATAAATCCCAGCAGCAACAGCAGAAACAATCGCAGCACCCAGGGCACAACATTGATCTGACTGGCAAATATCGATGGGACGCCCCATCACATCAGCACAAGTTTGCATAATAATTGGCGATTTTTTAGAAATCCCTCCGATCGCCACGATCGAATGAACTGGAACATTTTGATCAATAAAACATTCCATAATAGCTCTAGCCCCACACGCGGTGGAAACGATTAAACTGCCAAATAATGTGGCCGTATCCGTAGCCAAAGTAATTCCAGTAAAGGTGCCTTTTAATCGTTGATTAGCATTTGGGGTTCTTCGACCATTTAACCAATCCAAAACAATGGGCAAATGATCCAGATCCATATTTTTTTCCCAATGCTCAGCAAGAGAATTGAGTAAATTTTTTTCTATTTTTTTGATAACATCTTGATTATCAGGCAATTCTTTTTTTAGTTGTTCCAACGGCCAAGAAACGAGCCGCTGATACCAAGCATAGGCATCACCAAATGCAGATTGACCCGCTTCCAGCCCGATATAATCTGGAATAACGCTACCATCGACCTGACCACAAATACCTTGAACAATATTTTCTTGAATACAGTCCTTTTCTGCAACCAAAATAACACATGTTGAAGTACCAATTACTTCAACAAGAGAATACGGTTTTGCGCCAGCACCAATTGCCCCCATATGACAATCAAAAGCACCCCCAGAAATAACAACATCTTCAGAAAGATGCAGTCTTGATGCCCATTCGGCAGTTATTTTACCAACGGGAATGTCCGCTGTGTATGTATCGGTAAATAAAGGATATGGAAGATACTCAACCAAGTTTGAATCTAGATCTTTGAAAAATTCATATGGTGGCAGCCCCCCCCATTTTTCACTCCACAAGCTTTTATGACCCGCAGCGCAACGACCCCTCTTGATATTTTGCGGTGCGTTGGTTCCAGATAATAAAGAAGGCACCCAATCACACAATTCAACCCAAGAGGCCGTTGCGCGTTTGACCTTTTCATCCTCTTTAAAAACATGCATAATCTTTGCCCAGAACCATTCAGAAGAATAAATTCCACCGCAAGTGCCTAGATAGCGCGCATATTTTTCTTGCTGACAATGCTGATTAATTTTTTCTGCTTGCTTAATAGAGCTATGGTCTTTCCATAAGACAAACATTGCATTTGGATTATCTGCAAATTCAGGTCTTAATGCTAATACGTTTCCATCTTGATCAATAGGGGCTGGTGTTGATGCGGTACTATCAACCCCAATTGATACGATATATTGTGAATCCTGACCTAATTTTTGAACTACGGCTAAAATAGCTTTCTCCATAGATTCAATATAATCAAGGGGATGATGACGAAATATATTTTTAACGGAATCGCAATAAAGATTCTTTTTCCATCTTGGATAATCTATAACTTCGTTAGCTATTTCTTGTCCTGTTTGGCAATTTACGGCAATTGCACGAACTGAGTCACTGCCAAAATCTAAGCCTATTGAGATATTATCTTTCATACTAAAGAATACCTTATCAACGTACTGAAATGTAACTTAAGACTATTCTTTAACAACCCAAAACAATATGCACTAAATCGTTGAAAATATGTAGAATTGTGCAGTTTTGTCTGGAGTAAGACAAAAGTGATAATAAATAGACGATAATTCTATAAAAAATGTATTTTTCTGCTAAAAAATATGTATAATTATATTGAATAATACTATCAAATAAACGTGATTATCATGACTGTCGAACAAAACAATGATCCACTTTTGCCGGGATATTCCTTTAACGCTTATCTAGTTGCAGGATTAACACCCATAGATAAGGGAGGCATTTATGATTTTTATGTTGATCGACCCAAAGGTATGGAAGGATTTATCATTAATTTAACCATCTTGGGAGAAGGCGCTATTTATTGCGATGATAAGTCATTTATTAGTAAACCTGGTGATTTTTTAATTTTCCCTCCAAATACACCACACTATTATGGTCGCAGGGCAAATGTAGAACAATGGTACCATTATTGGGTCTATTTTAAACCCAGAGCTATATGGACAAAATGGTTATTATGGCCACTGCAAATTGGTCAGATAGGTTATTTTCGGCCTGAGCATCAATTAAGTGAAGATTTAAAAGCATTATTTTTAAAAATTGTCAAAACTGCACAATCATCAAATACATATTCTGAAATGCTTGCGATGAATTTATTAGAAAATTTTCTAATACAAAGAATGCAAACCATATCTGTAGAAAATGAAAAAAACTATGATTACCGTGTCACCCTAGCATGTAATTTCATATCTGAAAATCTTAATACCCTTGCACAAGACAAATCATTTATTGAGCAAATTGCTCAACATGTTCACTTATCCCCTTCACGTATTTCCCATTTATTCAAAGAATATACAGGGGTCAGTATTATTTCATGGAGAGAAGATCAAAGAATAAATAAAGCTAAATTTTTATTGCAAACAACCCCGTTATCCATATATCAAATTGCACAACATGTAGGGTATACGGATCAATTTTATTTTTCTCGAGTTTTTAAAAGTAAAACGGGATTAAGCCCAAAAAAATTTCGTTATGTATTTTATAATAATTAATCGTTTTTTAAATAAATGCTTGAATTAATGAAATAATGTTTATTCTATTCAATGAGTTTTTATTATTTCATTAATTCATGTATAATATCAGTGTACCCAAGAAGAAAAATTATCAAGTTATTAGCACGAGTTATCAAAAAAATACTCAATATTTCAAAGAAATATAAATCGATTTATTAACTAGCAAAACAAAATAAAACACTCAACTTGGTAATATTTTTTGAATCGGAGCCCAATCAAAATTAAAATGTACTTCATTTAACTAGAAAGTAACTTAAATAAAAGAAGTTTAAATGTGTAACTTAATAGTCTATTGGGTGTGATAATCAAAATAATATTTAGTAAGAAAACTACGTTTAAAACGCTGTAAAAAATGCAATAGCCCCAAACAAAATACCGGGTGCATTTGCAGCAGCCACCGGCCAATCTTTGACTTTTATCCCATACCATACCCACAGTAAACAGTTTATTGTTGCAGCTGCAGGTTGTAATGGATTAGTAACATGCCCATGTAAATTATCTAAAATTTGCGGGATATAAAATATATACATACAACATGCTGTAAATGTTCCAATCCAGCCAATAACATAAACATACTTAGGCAATTCATCTAGATTACTCATTATTCATCTCCTCTTAATTTATAGTAAAATATTAAATTAATTCGGCATTCTTAATTATTAGATATAAATTATAACTATTTTAAAAGTTAAATATTTTGTATTTTATAAGGTAGATAAAATATAACAAAATAAAGGAATTTACTCAAATTTCTACTGAGATAAAGTTATAATTAATGATGTTCTTATATAATTTAATTCATTAAAAGTATACTTAATCCAGATAAATTCTTAACAACGCTGATTGGTTTCTCGACCGTCTAATAATTCTGCCTTTCCAATGCATTTTTTAATTCAAAAAGACCTTTATTCTGACAAAATATGATTGGATATTTTATTTAATATTAACATCTAATTTTTAATATAGTACGTACAAAAGAAAATACGATGACAATACAACGCCGTGATTTTATTAAACTCTCTTCACTTTTCGCTTTAACTGGGACTTCCCTATTATGGTCTAAAACTACTTATGCAAAAGAAAGGACCCCTCTACCCATCCCGTCCCTTCTACTGCCTGACGCTGATGGAAAAATTAACCTTACTTTACAAGAAGGTTTCACCCAATGGGTACCAGGAATAAACACAAAAACGTGGGGTATTAATCAATCCTTTCTTGGCCCTGCAATCCAATTAAAAACTGGGCAACAGGTCACGGTTGCTATTCACAATCAATTACCAGAAGAATCAACATTGCACTGGCATGGATTAATTATTCCTGGGGCAGCGGACGGTGGACCGCAAGATTTAATCCCTGCAAAAACAACAAAAACAACGCAATTTACCGTTACTCAACCTGCTGCTACATGTTGGGTGCATCCGCACACCCACGGCAAAACAGGCAAACAAGTCATGATGGGTTTGGCTGGGCTCGTTTTAATTCAAGACGAAAAATCAAAACAGCTGCCAATTCCAAAAACATGGGGGGTGGATGATATCCCTATTATTTTACAAGATAAAACTTTTGATCAAAAAGGACAAATTACCTATAAATTAGATATTATGAGTGCTGCTTTAGGGTGGTTTGGTAATCGTATTTTCACCAACGGTGTTGAACATCCACGCCACGTTACCCCCAGAGGATGGGTTCGTCTACGATTATTAAATGGATGTAATGCCCGTACCCTTAATCTAACGACCAGTGATGGGCGACCTTTTTATGTTATTGCTAGCGACGGTGGTTTTTTAAAAGAGCCCGTTACTTGTTCGCATTTACCAATTTGGATGGGTGAACGTTTCGAAATACTAATTAATACCTCGGACGGGAAAGCTTTTGATTTGATCACAGAACCTGTTCATCAGATGGGAATGAGCTTACCACCCTTTAATCACTCTGTTCCTTTATTAACCATTCAACCTTCAACTACAAAAAATACTCAAACATTACCTGATTATTTGGTTGATATTCCTGACATATCCCCCATTTCAAACATTAAAACACGCTTATTGCATCTTACTATGGATCCAAAGTTAGATCAGATGGGTATGCAAGCTTTTCAAGATCAATATGGGGAGCAATCTGCATCTCATATGCATACGAATCATAAAATGCCAATGTCTTATCACAATATGCAGCAACATGGGTCCAACGCATCTTTTGATTTTCACAATGCTAATAAAATCAATAACCAAGCATATGACATTAATCACCCTTTATTTGATATCAAACAAGGGCGATATGAAAAATGGATTATCTCAGGAGAAGGTGATATGATGATTCACCCATTTCATATTCATGGTACTCAATTTCGTATTTTATCTGAAAATAATGAAAAACCAGCACACCACCGTACAGGGTGGAAAGATATTGTCCACGTAGAAGGCAAACGCAGCGAAGTATTAGTACGTTTTGATTACCTAGCCAGTAAAGAAAAAAGTTATATGGCCCATTGCCATCTTTTAGAACATGAAGATACAGGAATGATGTGTGGTTTTACCGTTCACGCTTAACTTTGATTAAGTATGGTCTTTACGGTATAATTTCCATTCTTCTATCCGCTCACCACTAGGTAAAAGACAATCACCATATTGCCCCTCTTTAGTATTTACCATAATCAATTTTCCCCGTTTCTGTAAGCAATATACAGAAGCAGGGTTAGCCATACCTAATTTTCCTACGGATGTCTTTGATTTTTGAAATTTTTGATGATTTTGACATCCTGTCAAAACCAACAATCCTAACATAATCGCATAATTGAAAAACTTCGAACACTGCATAGAACTTATTTACTCATCACCAGTTGGATCGGGTTTATTTTTTCTATTTTCATGGCGACCATATAAATAATAATGCTTAACAGGATCAATACCTGATGCTCTTACATCTGGATAGGTTGCTAAATAAAATTCCCTATCGAAATCACGCAGTATATCCCATTCTGGTATAGTAATCTTATATCCAATATCTTTAAATTCAGACAAAAAAGCTTGCTGTTGTTGATCATTAAACCAAGGCTGACGAAAAAGAGGTTCATTACTTAACCTATGTAAAATAGGTTCATTTCTGTTAGCCTCTTCTGTACTACCATTGGATACAATTGGGATTAATTCTAAACCGCTATCAACAACAGCATATAAAATAGATTTGTCATTTTTTATCAAACCACCAAACCCAGCTTTTACATAGCGCGTAGAGTAATCTGTGTGCTCGTGACCATAACGTCCAAATCGATTATCCATATACCCAACAAAAGGGAATGCCTCACGACTAAAAGCGATAGAAGAACCTGCAATTATTGGCGTTAAACCTGGATTACACGCTGTACAATTTCCAAAAGCCAAATGTTTTTTCCATTCTGGAATAATGAAAGTAACACTACCATGTAATTGAGCAGCTTTACCCCACTCAATATCCCAGCCGTACATAGTTGGATATATATCATCATCTAGTAAAATAAATGCATCTACAGAAGTATAATTAGTAAGATAATAAATACCTCTATTTTTATTCCAAGCTATGCCCTTATTTTCACTTGAGATATAAGAAATATTCTCTTTTTCTAATAAGTCAATTGTATTATCAGATGATCCATCATCACAAACAATTAGTTCGTATTCAGATACAGAGAATTTTTGAATCATTCGAATTTGTTCTAGTAAACACTCAGCACGATTCAATGTTGTTATTGCGATACCAAGTTTCATATTCTTAACAATTTATCATAAGTTTTAAATTTTTCATAAAAGCAGCATATAAAGGTTTTGCAATATAATCCATTAATTTTTAAGTTGTTGAACTCTTCTTAGAATAACGATAATGAGTAAAGCATTCATATCATTTATTGATGAATAGTTTTCGGGACATTATGTTTGCTTTTTTTAAAAATAAATCTCTACAAACAATCCTATTGATTTTATTATTCATATTTATGGAATGTCTTCGTTCCCCTGATATTTTAATTTATGGACGGTTTTGGGAAGATGAGGCAGTTCTTTTCCAAGATGCTTGGACACATTCTGATATTGATACAATCTTTCGAGTTTATGGCGGTTACCTCAATTTAGCTGCGAATTTTTCAATTTGGATAGCAAAGACATTTGTCCCTTTGCAATATGCCCCATTTTTTACCAGTATATATGGACTAATATTTCAAATAATACCCCTTTTTTTGCTTTTGACTGCTTCAGATCAGTGGCTGTCTTGTTTTAAAACACGATTATTATTAACATTACTTTTAATATTCGTTCCAGAACACGTAGAGCTCTCAATGGAGAGCTTACATACTCAATTTACGTTAATTATCGCTATCGTCGTTATTATTTTATTAAAAGCACAGTACCACCAACGTTATTTCAAACTTTTTATCCTAGTTTTAGCCTCTTTATCCAGTATGATAGCGGTCTTATTTGTTCCGATCCTTGGCATTAAGCTTTTATTAGATCGTCAATATTTGCGACTGGAACAATTTTTCTTTTTTACTGTTGGATGCTGTATCCAATTTTTTGTCTGTTATAGCCCTTACGAAGCCCGTAGTTTTCACTTCTCACTGGTTGATTTTTTAACTGTTTTATTTACACGTAATTTTATAGCACCTTTTATAGGTATCCACGATTTTTCAATTCAATATCTTGAAACAATTAATCAGTTAAGAGAAACGAATACTATTCCAATTTTACCATGTATAGGTGGGATAATTATCTTATCAATTCTTATATTTTGTCTATACCAATACCCTAAAACACGTTGGACGCTTGGTATATTATTTCTTTCTCTTTTAAATATACAATTTATTTGTATATATGGCTCGATTGGACCCATCAGTTGGTTTTACCATTTAGCATGGAATCAACGTTATGTTTTTTTAACTGAAACTATATTCGTTCTAATCTTGGTATTTTTATCAACGACCTTACCCAAAAAGGGTCAATATTTTTGTTATGGTTTAGGAATATGGTTATGTATAGTTGGAGCTATCAACTTTTTTGCCCTTAAACAAACTGCCCCCTCTTCATTAACATGGAAAACACAAGTAAGTCTTTGGAAACAAGACCCAAATTATACTTTCTATGCATGGCCTGGCAATCATGTGTGGAAATTTACAATTCCAAAACAATAAATTTAATTACAACAAAAAATAAGATCTTTATTTGATAAATAAAGATCTTAAAATTAAGTTTTATAAATCTAAATCTTAGCTGTCTTTACTAGTTTTGGCTGATCAACTTTGATAAAATAAGTTAAGATGGCAGCAAATACGTAAAGTCCTGCATAAATCCACAACACACCAGAAATACCAACAAAACCGATTGCTAATCCTGCAATTGCTGTCGCCACACTCTGACTAAGCGATGCTGAAAGGTTGTAAATAGAAACAGCTGCCCCTTGATGATGAGGTTCAAGGGTCGTAAATACAGCGGTCATTGGCACAAAAGCAGCGACAGTAATCCCCAACATAATAGCAGGAATCATTGCTGCATAATAATTATGACCAAAATGAAGTGGCACGTAATAGAACGCTAAACAAGAAAATACACCACCGATACAGCCAACCCAACGAACCTGTCTTAACCAGCCAATATGATCACCCATTATTCCCCACAACACATTGGTAAAAATAGTAATGGTTAAAAACAATGCCCATATTTGCTGCCATTCCGTATTTGAAAAACCCAAACCAGCAAGATTATGTTGAGGGTCGCCTTCCAAAAACCAAGGCATAATCACAGCAACCCCAAATAAAGGTACCGTATTAATAATACGAATTAGGGCGGACATAAAAATATATTTATTAGTAAATAAAATTGTAATTGCGCGTGTTAACTCCTGCATCTTTTCTTGCACAGGCAGATTAGCCTTTTCTTCATCTATTTTAACTTTACGTAATGCAAATAGTGCAAGAAGCCCACCAATAACAATCCATATCAATGAAAACCATAAAGTTCCTGTTTCCCCCATAACAGGGTTTGTATAACCAGGTAATAATCCACCAATTGTTCCCAATCCCACCGAATAAGCGGCCCAAAACCATCCCATTGCTGTTGATATTTTTGCCTCTGGAACATTATGGATAATCAAAATAATAAATGAATAAATAAATAAAGGATATCCAAATCCACGCAAGCCATAAAATAATACCATCAGCCAATAACTATGCATACCTATTCCAAAAATCATGAATAGAACGTGAAAAACGACCCAAATGGCAAAACCCATTAACATAGCGCGCTGGGGGGTAACAATCTCTGCAATAACGCCTGAACTCCATGCAGCAATGGCAGCAGCAAAAGCATATACTGTAAAAACAAAAGAAGCCTGTTCCTGAGAAAACCGCATATCCGTGATATATTTGGATAAAAAAGCAATTTCAAAACCATCACCAGCCATAAAAATAGCAATGGCAATATATCCCCAAATCAATGAAATGGGCATAAAACCAAATAAAAGTTTTTTTGAACTCATAAAAAAATCCCTTTAATATCCAATATAACCAAAGAATATGGTTTTCATAATATAACAAATTAAAACGTATAATTTATCGAAAAATAAAGGCAGCACTCATTTCACGACTAAGATACTGCCCTTATGCATTCATAAATCTATTAGTTTATTATTTGGCGCTGTTAATCCAGTTTTTTAATTCACTTACAGTTTGACGAATTAATGTGACAAATTCTGCCTTGCCTGCAATCTTGCCAAACAACGCTTTATCCCCTGCAAAAATTGCAATTGGATCAGCACTGTTAAACATTGCGTGCATTGTATCTGCATTCAATATTCCATCTTGATATTCATAAGGCAAGCGACCATGATGCCACTCTTCCATGAATATAAAGAACAAAGCTGGTAATACAGCTGTTGCTTTCGGCTCTTTACCACGATCGTAACATCCAATTAATGTCGGTGTGATAAACCCTGGAATTTTCGATAACCCGTCAGCTGCTACTCGTTGATTAGTATCTTGAATATTGGGATTACCAAAACGATCTAAAACAACATCTCGGTAATCTTCAAGATCTAATGGACATGGCGTTAAACATGGAATTACATCCTGAGTAACATAATTCCAAGCTAGCTTTTTAATGTCTGGGTTGTGGGTGCCTTCGTGAATATAAGATAACCCAATTAATGTACCTGCCCAAGCAATACAGCTGTGACTTGCATTTAAAATGCGTATCTTTGCTTCTTCATAGGGTTGAACGTCCTTCACCATTTCTACACCAACTTTTTCAAGTTCAGGACGCCCACTAATAAAGTTATCTTCTACAACCCATTGTATAAATGATTCTCCCATAACAGGGGCTTTATCATTAAATCCTGTTTCTTTGGCAACACGTGGTGCCAAATCAGCAGCTGGACGAGGAACAATACGATCCACCATATCATTAGGTGATGTTGTATTTTTCTTGACCCATTCAATTAACTCTTGATCTTTGCAAAGTTCAAGAAATTGAAGAAAACCGTGGCGGAAACGATCACCATTGTGACGTAAATTATCACAGCTCAATAGAGTAACAGGTTTTCCATTTTGTTTAATACGTTCTTTTAAAATCGCCTTGACTGCACCATAAATTGTGCAAATTGTTCCCTTTAATTCTGTTTGAATATCTGCGCTATTGGGATCTAAATTATGACTTGTATCTAAATAATAACCAGCCTCAGTAACGGTAAAGGCAATGACTTTGGTTTCTTCCTTTGCACCTTGTTCAATAAGAGCAGTCATTTTTTCATCCCATGGCAGAACTTTTGCTATGGAAGTGATTTTTTCGTATTCACGGACACCTTGTGGACTGACAGTTTCTAAAATATATTCATTATTTTGTTGTGAAAGAGCAGTAAGAAGAGGTACAACATCATTACGAATACCACCAATTGCGATCTTCCATTGTTCAGCAGCGACCTCTTTTAATAAACGATGTAAATACCACGCTTGATGAGCACGATGAAATGATCCAGCGCCAATATGCATCCATATATTTGTCATAATTCTTAACTCTTTATTAATTATTAAATAATTTTTATTATAAGGTAATATCAAGTGGCAAAGTAACAATATTTTTACAAATCACAATATTGTGAGTTATAATTTAATAACTTAGAAAAATAAGCATTAAAAACAAAAAAGTCTGAAATCATACGATTTCAGACTGCGAAAATATTAATTATCTATCGATTCACTATTTGTACGTTGAAAAATCAATACAAAGAATGATAAAAGTCTAATGGGTCATTGATGTTGATTTTTCAGTATGCGCTTTAACCTTCGCTACGAAATTATCATTTTTATTATCAGTACATTCTTGCACGATAATAGGCACGACTCTCTCGATTCCTTGAACATCTAACATGGGATCCACAACTTTATCTTTTTTAGTAATCCCTTCAGCAAAGGCAACAGCTGTTGGACGATAGCTGCTGTCCAGCATTAAAAAATCTTTACAAGCCCATTTATTGACTGGTTTTGTAGAATTTTTTTGATCGGCAGCGTGTGCTCCAACAACAGTAGAAACTGACATCGCACATGCGGCCAATAATAACATTGCTTTTTTCATAAAACTTTTCCATCTAACAAACAATATAAACACTATATTACATAAATAATGCATAACGTAAAACTATTTATTAGTAAAAAATTGGAAAAACATAATAAATATATTAATAAATAGTTAATTTTTATTTATGAAACACAAATATATTAATGTTCAGTGGAGATCTCTTAGCTTTTTATCTGTTCTCCAATTACTTAAACTATAGACCGCCCAAATCGCTGCAGGTATCCAACCAATTAGCGTAATTTGTAATAGTAAACAAAAAATCCCTTGGAAAGGTTTTCCAATAGTAAAAAAGACAGTAAAAGGTAAAAGTAATGCTAATAACAACCTCATTTTAATTCCTTTTGAATATCCACTATTCACTCTAATTTAATATAGTATATAGTTTTATATTTCAAAGATACAATCGAATCTGTACATTTTAATCTTTTTTTATTTAATATAGAATGTGTATGTATATTTAAATAAAGTAAATATTTATTACTATAAATATAATTTTATTACCATTAATAAACAAAAATATGTTATAATTTAAATATTATAATTTTATTTATTTATACAATATTGAGTTTTATTATGAAATTAAAAAAAATATTGAAAACAACAACTTCGACGTTGTTACTTTCTAATGTACTTTTTATAAATTTTACATTCGCACAGGATTATGTGCCTAGATCCCAAATTAACGCGGCAAATGGAGTAGCAGGTTTAAATGCAAATAAACAAGTTACTGCCGATATTAACAATAATAAAGTCACAACACACGATTTGCAATTAGACAAAAACGGCAATCGCTTGCGTTTTATTACCAATAGTCCAGATACAAATAATAATATGATCGACATGTTTTATAATCGTGACGCAGGTAGTAAAGACGGTCTAGGTAATATATTAGATGCCAATACATTCTATTTTACCAATAATATGTATGGCAACAACTATCGATTTAATGGAACTGTCAAAGCTAATGGTCTGAATATTGCTGGCCATACAATAACAAGTCCAATTCCAGGAGGGTATGAGCCCATTGATCCCTACAATAATGACGACAAAAATTCGAATTTAATTTTTTTAAGTAATTCAGGATACGATTGGGGAAACATAAAACCCAATACCTTGATGATTGGCGGCAGAACACGCAATGCCGTTGTGGGAATTAAAGCCACTTGTCAAAATACAGGACAAGGAGATCAGGGAGGATCTTGTTATCAATTTACAGATATGGCTGGCCCACAATCATTTCATCGTGGTGGTGCTGGATATACTGATGGTATCAATATGGATATGCGCACTGCTGATAATTCCCCTATGGATAGTATCGGGGGAAATACGCTTATTCAAAATTCCGACGGTTCTTATGCAGTAAAAGGTAACGATTATACTCCAACAAAATCAGTTGCTGCGGGTGAAACAAGCTTTTCGGTAAAAGGAGCATTTGCGTGTGGTATTGGTAACGGCGGATCTTTGTCACGTTGTGAAATGAGCGGTACAAGTTTTATTAATACTACAGGTGAAATCGTTAACGTTGTAAAAATCACAGCTGGAAAATACGATCCAAAAACAGACACAACATTGGTTAATCTTGCTTCTGGTTATAAAACAAAAGATCCACTGACCATAAATAGTAAATTAAATATTATCTATTATGCTTCTGATGGTACTGCATATGCTGTTGAGTATAAAGAAGATAGCAATGGTTTGCAATACGCTGCTATTTATCCAGCTTTATCTGAAAAAGAAAAAAATTTGACGCACGCACGTATGGCAGTATGGAGTAATATGGCTAATGGCATGCTTAACGCCGAGGGGGGCACGAATGAAGATAATTCAAATGTCGATGTGCCTAATTATTATTATGGATACGCGGATGGATTTATAGATACAATTCTAAGTCAATCAAATATCAACGCAATAAACAAAGATACTACTAAAACGAGTGATGAAAAAAATTTAGCTATTCGTCAAAATAAACTTACAAAAATTTATATGAGGACATACAGTTATCCTGGTCTTAGTGGAGATATGTATAAATGGAAAACTATTAGGACAGCTCTTAAACAAGATCCAAACATAAAATCCCCAGGGTTAAATATGAATGATCAGTTGGATAACCAATTAGCTTATGCTTGTCCAAGTAAAAATCAGCTGAACAATGCGATAGATTTACAAAGTAAATTGCACATACCAAACCGCCCCAACTGTTATGACAAAGAAAATATTCCACAGGTCGTTAAAAGTGAGTTTTTGAACAATATTCGATATACTTATAATACGAATACCCATCATTACCAAAAACCAACATTGTTTTTAGGAATGATACAAAAGAATTTTAATCTTTATACACAACAATCCTATAATAAAGCACCAGACTCAATAACACGTGAATTTGATAATGAATGGGATTTCCCCATCTATCAAGATCATGACGGCCAAGTATCAGTACGTGGATTAACAATGGTTTTTAGTGGAGGAGGGCATCCTCTAGCAACTGGTAGTTATATGCTTCGAATGGCTGGTTTTAATCACATGCCATTAGGAATGAAAATTGATGGAATTTGGCCATATGGTGGAAAAAATATTGTAACAGATGCAGGATTCTTTTTATACAAATGGGCTTTTTTAGGTGCTGCCCCTTATCTACGAAACACCAATGATACAATGAGTATATCAGGATTGGGTCAAGCAAAAACAAATCAAGGCTCTTATCAATTAATGACCTATATGTCTAATGATGGAAATATTAATAATGCAAAAAACAATTCCTTACATCTAGGACTAACTAAACAAAATTCTTTAGATCCACTACAAAACCTTGGTGGAAACCAATCTCCAACTTGTAATGATGATGGTAAATGTTCAGTATTAGGACAAGTTATTTTTGACCCACTTGGTTATGCTGGTGGTATTGCTTTGGGATTAAACCATGGTGAGAATACAAAGCTTGGTTTAATTGTTGATAAAAATGGTAACGTTACAGTCAATAACCAGATGATTGTTGATGGAAAATCCGTAAATGATGTAATTAATAATGCGCTTGCTAGATCCCAAATTAACGCGGCAAATGGAGTAGCAGGTTTAAATGCAAATAAACAAGTTACTGCCGATATTAATAATAATAAAGTTGTAACACATGATTTACAATTAGACAAAAACGGTAATCGCTTGCGTTTTATTACCAATAGTCCAGATATAAATAATAATATGATCGACATGTTTTATAATCGTGACGCAGGTAGTAAAGACGGTCTAGGTAATATATTAGATGCCAATACATTCTATTTTACCAATAATATGTATGGCAACAACTATCGATTTAATGGAACTGTTAAAGCCAATAGTTTAAATGCAAATAGTTTAAATGCAAATATTATCCAATTAAATGAACATGGGAAACGTTTACGCTTTGTCACCAATAGTCCCGATACAAATAATAATATGATCGATATGTTTTATAATCG
Source organism: Commensalibacter oyaizuii (assembly GCF_029953265.1). Classification (NCBI taxonomy): domain Bacteria; kingdom Pseudomonadati; phylum Pseudomonadota; class Alphaproteobacteria; order Acetobacterales; family Acetobacteraceae; genus Commensalibacter; species Commensalibacter oyaizuii. Next base: position 1,663,083 of record NZ_JASBAO010000001.1, on the reverse strand, counting down.
TGATGCAGGTAATAAAGATGGTTTAGGTAATATATTAGATGCCAATACATTTTATTTTACCAACAATTTGTATGGCAACAACTATAGATTTAATGGAACTATTAAAGCTGATGGTATGGTAACAGATAATATTACTGTAAAGACAGCCATTTCAGCACCCAAAATTATTGGCAATTTATCTACACCATCCTCATCAACAGCCTCTTGTATCGCAGGCGAATTTAAAGACGATACAAATTATCATTATGTTTGTGTTGCAAAAGATAAATGGAAACGAGTTGCTTTATCTGATTTTTAACTATTTATTCTAATATAATTTTTATAAAAGACCATCCTTTTAGGATGGTTTTTTTTAGCATGAAATGTAAATTATAAAAATTTAGTCACATTGCCAAAAATGATTTATATTCAAAAAATTAAGGATAATATATTGTACATTTTGCTTAAAAATGTCTTTACAAAACTTCTAAATTTATCTGGCTGCATGTAAAAAGAAAACAAAGAAATGAATTTGTAATGCTATCTTTAAGCCTACATAATCTTACATTTATATTGGTGGAGCCAAGGGGAATCGAACCCCTGACCTTCTGAATGCCATTCAGACGCTCTCCCAACTGAGCTATGGCCCCTTAAAGACCCATATACCCAGTACAAAATAAAAAATCAACTTATAATTAAAAAAATCTTACCGTTGAATAAAAACAAAGCTTTTATATTTCTTACTTTGGTCGCACCGCAAAACCAACCCCAAAACGGTTCCATGCATTAATAACAGCAATCATAACTGTAAGTTCTGCCAATTCTTGATCAGTAAATTGTTCTGAGACTTGCTGGTAAATGGTGTCAGATGCCTCTTTTTCAGATAATAACGTTAATGTTTCAGTCCATAACAAAGCTGCTTTCTCTCGTTTATCAAACAAAGGGCTTTCTTTCTAAACACTCACAGCCATTAATCTTAAAACTTCTTCTCTTGCTTTCAACGCATCCTTACTTGAGAAGCTCTTATTCTAATCAACTCTTGTAAAGATGCAGAAAGAATAGATGTCTTGGTTGATTTATCCAGATCCATCATTGCCTTCATCGTATCTGGAGCGGCTTTATAATAATCAATCCGTTTAATTGTCATCATTGTCTTCTTATCGTTTATCAAATATTTAACTTGAAATTATTTTTAATCTTAATTCATTTTAAATCATTCTCTATTTGTTTCTACCAAATTATAAAATCGATTCTTTCGGATTCTAGAAAAACAATTGATAAAAATATGTTTGATTTTTGCCTGTGGTACAATGTGGTACATGGGGATTGTACGAATGAAAAACAAAGGGGGTACCGAGTACTGGGGATTGTACTCTCTTTTTAAAAATCAGTGAGTTGTACACAGGGGTGGTTTGATAATATCTGGATAACTCAAATTTTGATAATAAAATCAATTTATTAAAAATTGTACACTCTGTGAGAAAAATGGGGTACATTTTTGGAAAGATGGGTACCACAGTACTAACAGGGTTCATAAACATAACAACAAAAATTTAAATTTTCTTTTTATTTTAAAGAACATGAAAAAAAGAAAAACTTTTGTTAAACTTTGTTTATGTGAATAATTGGAAATAAAAAGAAAGTTTCTTTTATGCTGTCGACGAACAAAAAACTCTTAACTGTTTTAAATGGGCAATCTATTTGGCCTCCACCAGTGTGGTTAATGCGACAAGCAGGAAGATTTCTGCCTGAATTCAGACTGTTACGACAGCAAGCTGACTTTTTAACTCGATGTATGACCCCTGATTTAGCAGTAGAAATTACCCTTCAACCTATACGACGTTTTGCATTTGATGGTGCTATTTTATTTTCAGATATTTTAATTCTTCCTTGGGCTTTGGGACAAGACTTACAATTTATCGAAGGTAGAGGCCCTGTACTTCCACCTATTCAATCCGAACAAGATTTATTAAAATTAAATCCATATCAAGCAGAAGAAAAAACCGAACCTGTTTTAGAAGCTATAAGACGATTAAATAAGATTGTGAATAGTTTTGACTCCATTGGCACTGCTGCAGCTAAAACAGTTACCTTAATTGGCTTTACTGGATCTCCTTTTACGGTTGCTTGTTACATGGTTGAAGGAGGAAGTTCTAAAGATTTCGCAACTGTTTTTAAAATGATGTATGAAAATCCATCTCTCTTTAAAAAAATTATTAACTTATTAGTTAAAACAACTGCAGATTATTTATGTCGACAAATTGAAGCTGGTGCTGAAGCGGTAAAATTATTTGATAGTTGGGCAGGACTATTACCTGTATCTTTGTTCAATGAATACGTTATTCAACCAACCTGTCGAATTGTTCGAATTATACAACAAAAATATCCTCATATTCCAATTATTGGTTTTCCTCGTTTAGCGGGAACAAAATTACAATCTTATATTGATGGAACAGGGCTTAAAACAGTTGGTATTGATCAAACAGCTGATATTTCGTTGTTAAATAAAACAATTAATCCAACAATTGGATTTCAAGGGAATATAGATCCTTTATGTTTATTACATAGTTCCAAGATGTTGAAACAGGAGATTTATAATTTATGTGTTGAATTAAAAAATAGACCCCATATTCTTAATTTAGGGCATGGGGTTTTACCTTCCACTCCCGTTGAACACGTTTATGAATTAGTGAATACGGTAAGAACATTAGCATAATGAAAGTTAACTTTATGAAGAAAGAATTTATTCAAGCAATACAGCAAGCGCCCAAAGCTGTACATCCAGAAGGTCAACTAAAATTGGTTATTTTTGATTGTGATGGCGTTTTGGTTGAAAGTGAACATGTTGTTGGCGAAGTTTTAGGAGAAGAAGCCCGTAAATATGGTTGGAACATTACAGGGCCTGAAGCCCATCAATTGTTTAGTGGCGTTCAACTTGTTGACATTGAAAAAGAAATTGAACGTCATGTGACCACGCCTTTGCCTTTGCATTGGCGTAAACATACCCATGATAAAATTGTTCAAGCCATGTATCACGATATACATAAAATGGCAGGGGTTGAAACAATTTTACAAACATTAAAGGATTTTGGCATTCCTTATCGTATTGGATCAAATTCTTCACTAGAAGAAATGGATATTAAATTTGCTACAGCAAAATTAACCCATTGGTTTGAGAAAGATCGTACTCATTCAGGGTGTGATATGGAACGTCCAAAACCTTTTCCAGATTTATATCTTTATGCAGCTGAGCAAGAAGGGGTTAATCCAGAAGATTGTATCGTCATCGAAGATTCTGATACTGGATTAAAAGCAGCGTATGATGCGGGAATGGTTTGCATATTGTTACGGGATTTGGACAAACCAGCACCTAATTATAAAGGGCTAATCCGAGTACAAACGTTGGATGAAGCAACCAATTTTATCAAAGATGTTTTACAAACTCAAAAAGGTGTAAAAAACTAAAAATGATACAAGCATTGGTTCCTTATGCTTTATGGTTAAAAGCATTTCACATTATTGCTGTGATTTGCTGGATGGCTGGGCAATTTTATTTGCCCAGACTTTTTGTATACCATTGTCAAACTCAAGTCGGTTCACAAGAAAGCGAACGATTTAAGGTAATGGAACAAAAATTGCTTCGAATGATTATTAATCCAGCAATGATTACTACGTTTATCTTTGGTGTTTTACTAACATTAACCCCAGGAATGGTAGATTTTCATTCAATCTGGTGGGCGATTAAAATTATCAGTGTATTATTATTATTTGCGTTTCATGGTGCGTGTTCGCGGTGGCGAAAACAGTTCTTAAATGATCAAAATAAACATTCAGAAAAATTTTATCGTTATGTTAATGAAATACCTGCTGTTTTAATGATTATTATTGTAATTATGGTTGTTGTGCAGCCATTTTAAGGAATATTTTGTGTCTTTTTGTGTTACCTATCAAGATATCATATTGGCCTCGCAGCGATTAAATAATAAGGCAATATTGACCCCCGTATTTACCTCTAGAACTGCGAATAAATTAGTCGATGCACAATTATATTTCAAATGTGAAAATTATCAGCACGTTGGGGCATTTAAATTCAGGGGGGCATATAATGCAATTGCAAATTTGTCCGAAACCCAACGTAGAGCGGGGGTTCTGACCTATTCATCGGGTAATCACGCCCAAGCAATAGCATACGCCAGTCAATTACATAATATACGGGCACTTATTGTAATGCCCGAAGATGCACCAAAAATAAAGATAGCTGCAACCAAAGGATATGGCGCAGAAATTCACTTTTATGATCGATATTCTCAAGATCGCGAAGTTATCGCACAACAACTTGCTAAGGAACAAGGGTTAACCATTATTCCGCCTTTTGATTATCCAGATGTTATTGCAGGTCAAGGGACGTGCGCCAAAGAACTGATTGAGGAGGTCGGAGTAGTCGATTATTTAATTGTGCCTCTAGGTGGTGGCGGTTTATTAGCGGGATCTTTGATTGCTGCCAAGTCTTTGCTACCGGCTGTCAAAGTCATAGGGGTCGAACCACAACTTGGCAATGACGGACAACAATCCTTGCGCAAAGGTGAAGTTGTTTCTATTTCTGCTCCCAAAACAATTGCAGATGGTGCCGCGACAACGCATTTGGGAATGCATAATTTTCCAATTATTCAGTCTTTGGTTGAAGATATTGTAACAGTATCTGACGATGACCTAGTCTTAATGATGCGATTTTTTGCAGAGCGTATGAAAATGATTGTCGAACCCACGGGTTGCTTAGCCGCTGCGGCTGTAATGAAAAAGGTTGTTTCAGTTGAGCATAAAAAGGTTGGCATTATTATAAGTGGTGGCAATATTGATCTAAAGCAATTTGCTTCTTGGGTTGGATAATTTAAATGTATAAGCCCTAGCGTTAGAAGGGCTAGGGTTTTTATTTACTTTTCAGATGGGCATTGTTTCCATTGATAGGATACTGTGGCTGTTTGTAAATAGCTTTGGGGTAAGATAACTTGCCGTGTTTGACACAATCCTTGTGTCTTTAATAATTCGGTTAATGTTTGCGTTTTTACACAAGCATCTTTTTGTTCTTGATTTCGTTTTGCAGGTTCTTTTTCCTGATCACATATATCTCTAAAGTAAGCTTGTTGGCGAAAAATAGGATATATATTAGAAGGTACAATATTTGGGATTTGCATCGTAGAATAAACATCTATTTTCGCAGAAAAAGGTCGGGGCAAGGTAATGTAATGATTTTTTGCAAATTCTTCCATAGCCTCTATTGCTTTGTCCATGCCATTTAATGATATTTTGATGGTCGTATCATCGCCAGCGTAAATTATAAGATCTTTTTGATCTTTTAATGCATTGAAAAAGAGTAAACTATCCATAGGTTCCAAAGTCGTCGTATACGTGTTTGTCTGACCGACCCTTGTTAACTCGCAATTAAAATCCCCAACATCCAGCTCTAATGTCGGATTAAATTTAGTGGGAAGCTTTTCATAGCTAATATTAATGGTTGAACTATATTGATACGGTTTTATTTCAATGGTTAAAGGAGAGGATCCTTTGACTGAAGCTAAAGAAACATTATTATAAAATTCCGATAAAACCCAAGAATCATATTTATCTTGTTTAATAAAGAATGAATCTTTAGCATAGGCATAAGATGTCATACTATAAGCAATAGCCATGATGGTCGCTAAACATATAGAGTATTTTTTCATTACATTCTCCTTACATTCTATTTTAAATGTTTACAGGGGAAAAAAATAAAAAGCCAAGATAATTTTAGAAATTGAATTTAATTTTTAATTGTTGATCATTGAAATAAGTATTCTTGATGGTTTTATTTAAAAATAGAATTAGTCATTTTATATAGTATGATGATCATTATGCTTAATAATAAATAATTTATATAATTTCGTTATGATTCATTATCATGATAATTATTATTATTTTTTTTAATATCAATAACTATCATGAATTAGTTTGATAATATTAACAGTGAATATCGACTTTATTTGTTAGATCATGGGGAATAAATCCTAAAATTTTACCAAAAAAAGATAATTCTAGTTCTAAAACTTTGACTAGGGTTTCAGGCTGTCTAAAACCATGTCCTTCTTCTGGAAACGTATAATAAGCATGAGGAATATGGTTTTTTTGTAAAGTATTGACGATTGCCTCGGCTTGAGAGGGGGGGACAACCTCATCTTTTAAACCTTGGAATAAAATCAAAGGGGAATGAATTTTGTGAATATGAGTTAATGGCGACAAATCATGGTATCGTTGGTGTTCTTTTGGATATTCACCAATTAATCCATTTAAATAATGAGATTCAAATTTATGCGTTTCTTTGGCTAGGGCTGTAAGGTCTCCGACCCCGTACGAACATGATCCTGCAGCAAATAGCGAGGATTGAATTAAAGCCGTAAGAACAGTAAACCCCCCTGCACTGCTGCCACGTATTACGATCCGTTTTGGATCTACTTTGCCCTGGTCAATCAAAGCTTTGCAAACATAAATACAGTCTTGAACATCCAGAACTCCCCATTGTTTTTGTAATAATTTACGATAATATTTACCAAATCCCGTCGAACCGCGATAATTTACATCAACTACAGCAAATCCTCGGTTTGTCCAAAATTGAATTTTTAGACTGAAACCGTTGGTTGTTTGCCCTGTTGGTCCACCATGAGCCAAAACCAGTAAGGGAGGCAATTCTCCTTGGGTTGGGCAATAGTTTTTATTCGTTGGTGGATAAAAGAAAGCATGTGCTTGTTGATGATCTTGCGTTGGAAAAGTTATGGCTTGCCCATAGGAAATATCCTTTGGACTGAGTTGAATAGTGCTAGAGGAGCGTAAAACATAGTGTTTCCCATCAGCATCTTGCATCATGATTTGAGCAGGGCAGTAGGGGGAGTGATTAATCCATGCAAAACTATTATTTGTTTTCAATGGTACAGGGCAAGATTCTGGATGATCGAGATTAATGTTTGATATTTGCCCATCGTGAATAAATATTGTTTCGGTATTACCTTTGGTGATTGCCTGAGCAATGAATTGATTATGATGAAGTGGATACCAGCTTTGTTGTCCAAACACCCATGCTGGTAAGCCAATTTCAGCATCTATTGGGGCTATGGCATATAGGTTTGGATCATCGATGTTGACCTGATAAAGATTCCAATAACCACTACGATCATTACTGACGATCAAAGTATGATTTGATGTCCATTCAGGTTGGATGAATGATTCTTGATTATTGGTTCCTGCAATGATTTTGATATTGTGTAGGCAGAGCGTTTGATCAATTTCCGCGATACATAAACGTGTTGCTTCCCAAGGCATGTTAGGGTGATCCCATTCAATCCAAGCAAGATGATGTTGGTCTGGGGATAAACGTGGGAAACTGTAAAAATCAGCACCTTTTGCTAAAATAGTGAGTCGCTGTAGCTTGGATAAAGACAAGGCAACAATATAGTTTTCAACAGTATCTTGTTTACGATGTTCAGCTACACAGATGACATATTGATCCATGATACGAAAATCAGCGAAACGATAGTTTTTGTCTTGAAAGATTAAAAGTGGTTGTTGCTCTCTATTTATAAACCAAACAGCGTTTGTTTTTTGGTCACTAAAGATAATTTGTTGGTTATGCACATGATATGCCCCACCACCATACTCATGGACACGTGTACCAACTGAAACGGTTTGTGGGGTTATGTCTGTTATGTTGGTTGTTGAATTCCATTTGACGAGAACGGTTCTGCCTTGCTCTTCTGGACGGCGTTCTAACCAATAAATATCGTCATGATCTGTTTGTAATTCGGAAAAAAAAGTGTTTTTTCCACTGACGATTTGGGGGGTAAAGGGCGATATCCAGCTGCCGCATAGTCGTGGTAATTTTACATTAGTCATCGAATATATCCTTTACCAATATTTATTCACGATCTGCCACTATTGAAATAATACTATATCATAAAACTAATTTTAAGATTTATATAAAGGATCAGCAAATGCCGGAGGACTTTAGAGAATATAATTTAGAGTTGACATCAGGTCAGATATATCAATTTAAACCTGAAGCTGGTCAAGGAAGTTGCTCTATTGGTAATAAAAACATATCGAAAGGGAAATATGATATTTTATTAAAAGAAGATGCTCCTATAAATTGGGATGCTTTTAATGGTTTATTCACTCCGGCAGCAGAAGATCAGTCTGAAGAATATCCTTATGGTAATTTTCCAAGGTTTTTTCATTACAATGGAAATGACACTGGTTTTATAGAATGGTCAAAGAAAAGAAAGATAGAAGAATTTAATTGGCGCCCATATAATGATGTTTCAATCAATTTTGCCAAAGCTCAGATTGCTAATTTATCGATATATTCAGCAGGCAATAAAATAGAGTTGCATAATGCTGATCAGATTTGTTCTTTATCTCTGTCTGGCAATATTGAGACCATTCATATTGTAAATCCTGAAAAAATAAGATCGATAGATATAAGTAGTGAAGCAAATATTATTTTTAATTGTGACTATTTGTTGCCTTTTAAAAATTTAAGATGCTTAAATTTAAATGGAAATGTCAGTAATCTTCATGTGTTAAAACAGTTGACGCATATTGAATCCCTTGGATTACGTTATATGCCTGATCTTTCAGGAATGCCGTCCTTAACCTCTTGGCCGAAATTAAGCAGGTTTATTGCTTATGTTGTCGAAGACAAACAAGGAAAGCTAATTCAAGCTGAGCTGAAGCAACTTCTTAAAGAAAACAAACTACCGAAAACAGAGAATAATTTTTTCTCAGTCAGTAAATTGAAAAGTAAATTATGGTTTATGGGAGAAGCAAATAGTTTTTTTGCCAGTTGGTCAGATAAAAGTGAAAAAAAAGCATCTAAAGCATATAAATTAGCCGTTAAAGTAGTATCCAGCGTTAAAACAGAGAATGAAGTTAAAGATGTTGTTTTTAAATTCATCAAGAGTATTAATATATTACCAGATATTGAAACAACAGAAAGAGAAGATGTGTGGGATGCCATTCAACAGTTAGTAAAAGCGTGTCCTTTTGATATCTCAGAGGAGCAAATTAGGAAATGGTTTGACGAGGCTAGAGATTTTTAGAGCATCCTTTTGTACTTCTGTATTTTTAATTTTTGGTTTCATAAAGCTCGATAATAAGGTAAATAAAATTATTTAAAATGACTTTATGATATATTGATGGGTATAAAACACTGGTAGAACAATTTATGGATTTTATCCGTGATTATAGTTATTACGGGTATTTACTTATTGGTTTAGTAATTATGTTGGAAAGTATGGGGCTGTTGCTGCCTGCTGAGACAATGTTGATTGCTGCCTCTATCTATGCTGCCTCGCCTAATAGTGGGTTGAGTATTCACTTGATTGCATTATTTGCAATTATTGGCGCCATTATGGGGGATAATTTTGGATATTTAATAGGGCATAAAATTGGATATCATGTCCTTAAAAAATATGGCCCCAAGATAAAACTGACTTCAGAACGATTGTTACTCGGTCAGTATTTATTTAAACATCACGGCGGTAAAGTTGTTTTTATAGGGCGGTTTATTGTGTTGTTGCGCTTATTTACTGCTCTATTGGCTGGTGCGAACAAAATGCCTTGGAAAGGCTTTATGTTTTACAATGCTTTGGGCGGTATTGCATGGGCTGGGGGCTATAGTTATGTCACCTATTTCCTAGGCAAGCAAATTTTACAACTCGAAGGAACCATTGGAATCATATTAGGGATTATTGGTGGTGTTATTTTGCTCTCTTTTATGTGGTTCATCCATAAAAATGAAAAAAGATTAATCGAACATGCTCAACAAGAAGCCGAGCGAGAAGCTGCTGAATTAGATAAAGAGTTGGGTTAGTTTATTTTCTAAGCTTGTTATATAAATGATAACGAGCTTTTTTAATGACTTACAACATAATAAAAAACGAATATAAAAGATTACAAAGTTAATAATCATGGAAAAGTGCAATAATAGCATTATTTGACTTTGAATCTGTTCCAAGATCTAACATAATAATTAAGTAGTTTTTTAATATTGAATTATTCTAGATTTGTATTTTATTTGTGACGTTTGACCGTATGACGTATTATAATTTATTGATAATTAAATATATTTTTAAAAAAAAGAAAAAGTGGTAAATAAATTCATTTCAGACCATTGATGAATTAAAGTCGGTCTATCAAATAAATATTAATAGCATGTCCGTGTTTTATTTGAAGGTTTTGATTAACAGGACTGCATTCACACAACTCTGCGGGGAAGAAACTATTTTTGATTAAATATTGCTCTAATTTATAAGTTGCATACCCAATTGTTTCTAAAGATAAGTAGAGAATGATCTTAGATCGGCTCCGATAAACATAATCATTGTTTAAATCTGTGTCATTATATTGAATATGATCTGTTTGTGTTTTAGTGCGAATAGGAATATTAATTTGTTCTTTGATAATTATCTTTTGCAGTAATTTTATTGTTTTCTCGGCATCATCTTGATTGAAATAAATATTTAAAGAGTTAAATCTAAAATCAGCTAATAACATTTATATTATTTCTCTACTTTGCAAGACCAATTTATTTTCAAATATAATATTCAACTTCTGGTGGAATAGGTGATTGTAGTTGTACAACAGCTCTTCTAAGGGTAAAAATCTTTGAGGATAATACGAAAAATCTTCTTAATGCGCTTAGAATTAACTATGTTGTAAAAAAATATATGCTAATTCTAAATACTAAGCCAAAATAGAATATATATGTTACAATGTCCTGTATATACGATTAATAGCTTAATATAAACAAATCATAAGCAAATGCGATATTGGGTCAGAGAATGATTATCATCATCCTGACCCTAGCTTCAGTAAAGTAGAAATATATTTGGAAATTAGAGCGTTAATAAGTTAAATTCTTTTAAATATCCAAAAAATGGGCTGCCTGCCTGCTTGATATGCTTTTTGTTCATATCGCGTAGATGGCCAATCCAAAGGACGTTCAGTTGTTTCAAGGATTTTTTCAAAATAAGACTGATTTTCCATAACCTCTAATACCCACTCTTGATAGGTTGGATCATCACTGGCAACATGCCAATGCGCACCAGAACGTAAAATCCGATGTAGCAAAGGAATGCGATCAGGATGCACAAAACGTCGTTTGGAATGGCGTGCTTTAGGCCATGGATCTGGAAATAATAAAAATAATTTATCTATACTTTGATCGGGAAATTCTCGGATTAAGATGCGTGCATCTTCATTCCATAATCTTAACATAGCTGGGACCGGTGCGGTTTTTTCTTGCTCTGTTTCCCCAAGCAAATTCGATAATAGGGAACAAACCCCATTTTCGAAAACTTCACAGGCAATATATCCTATATCAGGATTGGCACGATGTCTGGCAAGACTATGTTCCCCACCGCCAAATCCAATTTCCATCCATATTTCTTTGGGAATTTGATCAAAAGCACTGCTTGGATTTTTAAAAGCGGATTGTGAAAATTTAATTTTGGGAAGATAGTCATTATATAAACGTTGCTGACGGTCACGTAATGGGTGACCACGACGACGACCATATAAACGTTCAGTTGCTGGCTTTTCATCTTGTAATGAAAAGAGAAGCTCCTTTTCAGAGGAGCTTTTCTTTGATGTATTCATAGTAGTTTTCACAAATTAACGATTAAACGCACTACGTAACGTGTCAACTAGGTCGGTTTGTTCCCAGGTGAAATTGTCTTTTTTCAGGTCTGGGGTACGACCAAAATGACCATAGGCTGCGGTTTCTTTGTAAATTGGACGATTTAGACGTAAATGTTTACGGATACCTCTTGGGGATAAATCCATTACTTCACGAAGAACGCTTTCCAATTTTTCTTCATTAATATCTTTACCGCTGTTGTGTAAATCAACATAAACAGACAACGGATGGGAGATACCGATAGCATACGAAATTTGCAATGTACAATGATCAGCAAGGCCTGCAGCAACGATATTCTTTGCCAGATAACGACAAGCATAAGCTGCTGAACGATCGACTTTGGTCGGATCTTTACCAGAGAATGCCCCACCCCCATGTGGTGCAGCCCCTCCATAGGTATCAACAATGATTTTCCGTCCTGTCAAACCACAGTCACCATCAGGTCCCCCAATGATAAACAGGCCTGTTGGGTTGACATAAAACTCATTTTCAGGACACATCCATCCTTCAGGAAGCGTTTTAGTGATAAGCTCGCGTAAAATATCGCGAATATCACTTTGCTTCATGGTTTCTTCATGCTGGGTGGATAAAACAATCGATGTTGCCCCAACTGGTTTTCCTTTAGCATATTGCAAAGTAACCTGACTTTTTGCATCAGGAAGAAATCCTTTACCCTTTGGATCGTTCGATTTACGTAAATCATTCAAATTTTGCAAAATCTTATGAGCATAGTAAATCGGAGCTGGCATCAAACTGTCAGTTTCAGTTGTTGCATATCCAAACATGATCCCTTGGTCACCAGCGCCTTCATCTTTATTGTCGCCACTGTCAACGCCCATGGCAATGTGGGCAGACTGAGCATGAAGCAGATTTAAAGCACTGGCATTTTTCCATGAAAAGCCCTCTTGATCGTAACCGATTTCTTTAACGGTTTCACGAGCCTTTTCAATAAGCAATTCTTTGGTAATGCTTTCTGGGCCACGAACTTCACCAGCCAAAATAATTTGGTTTGTGGTGACAAGAGTTTCACAAGCTACGCGAGCTTCTGGATCTGCGGCAAGATATGTATCCAAAACGGCATCACTGATTCGGTCAGCAACTTTGTCTGGATGTCCTTCAGATACTGATTCAGAAGCGAACAGAAAATCGCTATTGTTTCGCATAATTTTTCTGCTATCCCATCTAGTTAAAGTGTAAAAATGAATTTGTAAACAGACCCCTTTGAGGCCGTCACGTCAAGAGTAAAAATAAAAAATATTTTTAATTTATAGTGGGTCCAGACCCAAAACATGGGTCATGCCGTATAATTTTGGGGGTTTGTTTACACTCCATAACGCTGAACGAACAGCACCCTTTGCAAAGATACGACGGTCAAAGGCTTTATGTGTTAAAACAATTTCTTCAACATCGGATAGGAAAATAGCACTATGTTCGCCAACAATTTGCCCACCTCGCAACGAGGCAAAACCAATGGCATTTTCTTTACGAGCCCCAGTAACACCATCCCTTCCTGCCTCTTTGACAGATTTTAAATCAACATGACGTGCTTTGGCAATGGCCTCACCGATAGCAATTGCAGTACCAGAAGGAGCATCAACCTTTTGACGATGATGGGTTTCCAGAATTTCAGCATCATATTGATTGGCGGGTAAAGCTTTTGCCAGCTCACCAGCCAAGCGTGTTATCAAAGTGACACCAGGGGAAAAATTGGCAGCCTGAACAACAGGGATCGTCATTGCTGTCTCTTGAACCAATTTTTGATCTATATCTGAAATGCCCGTGGTTCCAATGATCCATGCAACGTTACTGTCTTTAAGTGCTCTTGCATGAATTGCGGTTGTTGATGCGTTGGTAAAATCAATGATTACATCGCTAACTTTGGCTAATTCATCAATGGTTTCAAAAATTATTGTGCCATTGGGTAAATTCTGAATATCTTTTGAAAGGGATGTGCCCCCCGATAAACTTAAATTCTGGGCAATGATTTCTTCAACCAATAACCGGCCAACGCGACCCGTAATACCAGCAATTCCTATTCGTAAAGAAGATGAGGTCATTCTTATGCTTTCTCGTAAATATGAGTGTGATCAAGATTTTCCTTCGAAAAAATCCTTAACTTTTGCAAAGAAACCAGATGTTTCTGGACTTCCTGTGTCATGTACATCTTGTTCCTCCGATGCAAATTCTTCAAGAAGTTCTTTTTGACGTTTGGTCAAGTTTTGAGGGGTTTCAACTTTAACTTCTATATACATATCCCCACGAGAGGAAGAGCGAAGAACAGAAAATCCTTTGCCACGTAAACGGAATTGTTTTCCAGATTGAGTACCAGTAGGAATTTTAACTTTTGTTCGTCCACCATCAATAATAGGCACTTCAATTTCAGCGCCCAAGGAAGCTTGTGTCATTTTGACAGGGATTCGACAGAAAATATTTGCCCCATCTCGTTGAAATATATCATGGGGGATTACGCTGACGTGTACAAACAAATCACCAGGAGGAGTACCATTGCTGCCGGCTTCCCCTTCACCAGAAATGCGGATTCGGGTTCCATCTTCAATTCCAGCAGGGATTTGAACTTCTAATTCTTTTTCTTGGTTTTCTAAGCCGCTACCATGACATTTTTGACAGGGATTACTGATAACTTGCCCAGAGCCATGACAAGTGTGACAAGGTCTTTCAACCAAGAAGAATCCTTGTTGAGATCGAATTTTTCCAGAACCATGACAGGTAGGGCAAGTTTTATTTCCTTGATCCTTGTCAGCGGAACCAGAACCATTGCAACTTGTGCATGCTTTTTTAGTCTGAAATTTAACAGTTTTTGTAACACCAGAGAAAGCTTCGGTTAAGAGGATTTCAGTTTGGACTTGAATATCATTTCCAGAGCGTCTGCGTCCTTCACCTCTGCGCATACCCATCATGTCACCAAACATGTCAAATATGTCGCCAAACCCGCCTGCGCCAAATCCGCCGGCACCAGGTCCCCCATTTTGAAAAGCATCATGACCATATTGGTCATAGGCGGCTCTTTTTTGTTCGTCTTTTAAAACGTCATAGGCTTCGTTAACTTCTTTAAATTTAGCTTCTGCTTCGTCATTACCTTGGTTACGATCGGGATGATATTGCATCGCCTTTTGGCGATAAGCCTTTTTTATTTCAACACTGGTAGCACTGCGGCTAACTTCTAATATTTCGTAATAATCACGCTTAGACATTAATATTCTCAAACAGTTTCTATGGTAAAATAATAAATCAGCCCGCCTTCGATAAAGAAGCGCGGGCCTCATTGAATCTCAGATATATTCAATCACTGATTGAATATATCTGGTTGATTTAGATACCTGCGAAATGATCAGGTAGATTTTTTGTCATTATTGCTGACATCTTCGAAATCAGCATCAACAACATCTTCGGTTGGTTTATCCGAACCCGCTTGTGCGCCTGCGGCATCCCCACCTGTTGCCTTATAAATTGTTTCACCAATTTTCATTAGTAACTGTGAAAGTTTTTCTGTAGATTCTTTCAGCGTGGCTAGATCACCACCATCTTTCTTAGATTTTACATCTTCAACGGCGGCTTCGATTTCAGATTTGGTGCCTGCATCAAGTTTGTCACCATGTTCTTGAAGATTTTTTTCAACCTGAGCAATTAGCATGTCAGCTTGATTACGGGTTTCAACCATTTCTTTCTTGGCTTTATCTGCATCAGCATTTGCTTCAGCATCTTTTACCATCTGTTCAATATCGGCATCAGATAATCCACCTGAAGCTTGGATTTTGATTTGTTGTTCTTTCCCTGTTGCCTTATCTTTTGCAGATACAGAAACAATACCATTAGCATCAATATCAAACGTTACTTCAATTTGAGGTACACCACGAGGAGCAGGTGCAATACCTGTCAAATCAAAGTTTCCAAGCAATTTATTGTCTGCAGCCATTTCACGTTCACCTTGGTAAACTTTGATGGTTACAGCGTTTTGATTATCTTCTGCAGTAGAGAATGTTTGGCTTTTTTTGGTTGGAATGGTCGTATTTCTATCAATTAGACGGGTAAATACGCCACCCAGTGTTTCAATACCCAAAGATAGTGGGGTAACATCCAGCAATAAAACGTCTTTAACATCACCTTTCAGAACGGCACCCTGAATAGCTGCACCAATGGCGACAACTTCATCTGGGTTTACGTTACGAGCAGGTTCTTTACCAAAGAATTCTTTAACGGTTTCGATAACTTTTGGCATACGGGTCATACCGCCTACCAAGATGACTTCGTCGATACCGCTTGCTGACAGTGCCGCGTCTTTTAACGCAGCTTTACAAGGGTCAAGGGTTCTTGTGATCAAGTCAGCAACCAAACTTTCAAGCTTGGCGCGGCTTAGTTTAAGAACCAAATGTTTTGGACCAGAAGCATCAGCCGTGATGAAAGGTAGGTTAACTTCGGTTTCTTTAGAGGATGAAAGTTCAATCTTTGCTTTTTCAGCAGCTTCTTTTAAGCGTTGTAAGGCAAGTTTATCGTTCCGTAGATCAATACCTTGTTCTTTTTTGAACTCATCGGCTAAAAATTCGATGATGCGAGAGTCAAAATCTTCCCCACCAAGGAATGTATCCCCGTTTGTTGATTTAACCTCAATCACACCGTCGGAAATTTCAAGAATGGAAATATCGAAAGTTCCACCACCAAGATCGTATACAGCGATGGTGCCACTGTTTTTCTTTTCCAATCCATAGGCAAGTGCGGCGGCTGTAGGTTCGTTAATGATACGAAGCACTTCAAGGCCTGCGATTTTACCAGCATCTTTGGTTGCTTGACGTTGCGCATCGTTAAAGTAAGCAGGAACGGTAATAACAGCTTGAGTTACTTTTTCGCCAAGATATGATTCTGCAGTTTCTTTCATTTTCCCTAAGATAAATGCAGAAATCTGTGAAGGTGCATATTTTTTATTACGTGCTTCTACCCATGCATCGCCATTGTCACCTTTAACGATTTCGTAAGGGACCAAGCCTTTATCGCGAGCAACCATTTTGTCGTCATAGCGACGACCAATAAGACGTTTTACAGCATATAAGGTATTGGAAGGGTTCGTTACTGCTTGTCGTTTTGCAGATTGTCCAACCAACATTTCGTCACTTTCGGTAAAAGCAACCATTGATGGGGTTGTACGTGCGCCTTCGCTATTTTCGATAACTTTGGTTTCATTGCCTTCTCTGATAGAAATACAAGAGTTGGTTGTACCAAGATCAATACCGATAACTTTACTCATAAATTATAATCTCCTTTTAGCAACTTTTTAAAGACCCGAAGCGTCTTGTAAAAGTCCTTTTGAAATTTTAACCATAAAAGTAGTCCGCCAATTTTGGCCAGGTTACTGTCATGGTGTAAATTAGATATGTATATCTTTTACTTAGGTTTCAAGAATTTTTATCCATGAAATATTATACACGAAAAAATCATTAAGTCAGCAACTTAATCAAATTTTTTGAAACTTATTTACACTTTATTTTTCTTCAGTTTTGGTGACAATAACCATGGCAGGTTTTAATAAACGATTATTTAATGTCCATGTGGGCGTCCAGCTTTGTAAAACTGTTCCCGGCGGATGTTCTGAGGAGGGTTGTTCTGCCATAGCTTGATGTTTATTAGCATCAAAGGGCGCGCCTGTTGGATCTTCGCTTTTAATTCCATTTTTCTCAAGAATTTGAAGGAAAGAACGTTCTGTACTCTCAAATCCCTCACGCATTTTGGTTAGCATAGGATCTTCATTTTCTGAAGGTTTTGGTAGACTGTCAATCCCGCGACGTAAATTTTCGGCAGCTTCTACAACGTCACGTGCAAATTTTTGTACAGCATAAAGGCGTGTATCTTCTAATTCTTTTTTATGACGGTTGCGTAAATTTTGATTTTCTGCTTCAGAGCGCAGCCATTGATCTTTGGCAGCTTGTAATTCTGCTTTTAAATGTTCAACAGAATCCACCTCTGACGCAGTTTCTTCAGTATTTTGAGCACTGCTGTCAGGGGCATCATTGAAAATGCTGTCATGACCAGGGGTCGTTTGTTCTTCAGAAGATGAATTGACTTCTGGGTCTGGTTTAATATTTTCTTCTTTTGTCATATTGTTTCAGTTTGCTTTTACTGTTTAAAACTAAAGTGATAAGGGTAGCCTATAAAGTTACTCACCTATCTATTTTAATAAAATTTATAAAAGATACAAGAAATTCAAGCGAGAATTAAATAGAGGCTCTTGCAAAAATAAAAAAGCCATAAAAAAAACATCTGGATATGTAAACTTTTTTTAATCAACCAGGTCGGTATTTACTATTATGTTTTCAAAAGCGAATAGATTATATAAAGAATAATGAAGTATTTTATAGCTAAATTGATGGAGTAACTGGATGGAAGCGGGTAAATACGTTATTGCTTTGGTTGATGATGATCGCAACATTTTAACTTCTGTTTTTATGATGCTTGAAGCAGATGGTTTTTCTGTGCAAACCTATACAGATGGGGAAAGTGCTCTACAGGGGTTATTGTCGCGTCCTGTTGATTTGGCTGTATTGGATATTAAAATGCCTCGTATGGATGGGATTGAACTGTTACAGCGTATTCGAAACAGATCCCAGATGCCTGTCATTATTTTATCTTCTAAAGACGAAGAAATTGACCAGTTGATGGGATTACGTTTGGGAGCAGACGATTACATTACAAAACCTTTTTCACAACGGTTATTACTTGAACGTATTCGTGCCTTATTAAGACGTAATGAGGTCAATAAAGGTGAAGCCGAAGGGGCTAAGAATAATACAGGAGTAGTGGTGCGGGGAGCACTGACTTTAGATGATTTACGTCACCAGTGTCGTTGGAATAACGAAGATATTCAGTTAACCGTAACTGAATTCCTACTGACCAAGGCACTTGCAACCCGTCCAGGTTTGGTGAAATCTCGTGATCAATTAATTGATGCCGCATATGGTGAAAATATTTATGTTGATGATCGTACGATCGACAGCCACATTAAACGAATTCGTAAAAAATTTCGTCAGGTTGATCCTGAATTCAATAAAATCGAAACGTTATACGGCATTGGTTATCGTTATAAAGAAGATTAAAGGTTAGTAATTACTGAATAATGCCAGTTTTTTTCTCTCGTTTTAATCATAACAATCATTCATCTAATATCAAGTTGAATTATAAGGCTCGGTTTTCATCACCATTAATGCGACGTATCTTACTCGTGAATGCCTTGCCTTTGGTTGTGTTGGTTGCTACACTTTTGTATTTAAATCAGTTTCAAAATAGCCTTCTTGAAACAGAAGTGACGGCTTTGCGTGAGCAAGCAAAAATTTATGCAGGCGCACTGGGGCAAAGTGCAATTCAAACTGTAAAGCAGAGTGACGCTTCTGGTGCTGATTTACAAATAAATACTGTTAAGAGGCCAACCCATCAGCATTACCTTTCCATAGAATTAGCGCGTCCTTTGTTGTTAAGTTTAACTGAACCCAGCCCTAACATACACGCACGTGTATACGCGCCTGATGGACAGTTAATTGTAGATAGTCGAATAGAGGCTAAAGAAGTCTACCAAAAAAAAGTTAAAAATCATAAAAACAAAACACAAGTTAAGGACCATAAAAAATCTGGTAGGGTTATGATACCAGAAGCTAACAAAGAAAATGCGGTTAATACGCGATACGATACTGTTTTAGAACAAGTTTATACACACTTATTAGACTGGATGCCCTATACAGGGGAACGTAAGATCACGAATCTTACGGTAAATGTTGATCCAGAGGTCATTCCAAATGGTATTAAACAGCATACATTGATGTTCAATGATCCAAGTGCTCAGGAAATGCCGCCTTATATTCGTAGAACGATTGACCATCGATTATTAATTACAATCTCAGAACCCATTATTCATCAAGAGCAAACCGTTGGGATCATTCAAATAACACGTGAAGCCTTAAATATAGATCGATCGCTGTTCGCTGTGCGTTCATCGATTTTGATTCTATTTTTGCTGGCTTTGGTTATTACCGTGCTTCTATCTTGGTACTTATCCTTAACAATAGCGAGACCTTTGTTAAGTTTGGCCATTGCCACTCATAAAATGCAAGATACGACTGGTCGCACAGGAATGGTTCCTGAAAATTTGTTGGCTAGGCATGACGAAATTGGTGATTTGGCAAGGGCTTTGCAAGACAGTGCCAAAGCCCTATGGGCGCGGATGGATGGGGTTGAGCGTTTTGCTGCTGATGTTAGTCATGAGTTGAAGAATCCATTATCCTCTATTCGTTCTGCAATTGAATTATTACCAAGGGTAAAGGATACAGAGCATCAAAAACGACTATATTACATTGTAAAGGATGACGTGCATCGGTTGGATCGATTAATTACAGATATTGCCAGTTCAAGCCGAATTGAAGCTGAGATGTCTCGTGCAACTCCAGAACCTGTTGCTGTTCTTCCCATATTTAACTTGCTTGCGGAAATGCATGCGGCAACTTATAAACCTGGCGATCCTCGTATTGTTGTTAATACTGATGATGGTGATGCAAATAATGACTTGAAAGTTTTGGCTGTTGAGGATCGTTTAGTACAGGTTTTACGAAATTTAATTGGAAATGCCTGTTCCTTTTCCCCTTGTGATGGGGAAATTACTTTATCGATGGTTGGAAAAAAAGATAAGGTAGAACTAATGGTAAGCGATCAAGGGCCTGGTATTCCTGAAAGTAAGTTAGATGGAATTTTTGAACGTTTTTATACTGAACGACCTGAAGGTGAGAACTTTGGACAACATTCTGGTTTAGGACTGTCAATTTGTCGACAGATTATTGTTGCACTAAAAGGTAGTATTACAGCACATAATTTGCACGATGCTAAAGGAAAGGTCTTGGGAGCACGTTTCGTGATTACTTTACCACGAGTAATGTAGAAAAGTTACAGTATATATGATGTAAAAATGATACATGTTTAACGATTCGCAAAAGTTATATAAGATTTAAATACATGTATTAAAAATACTTTAAAAATAACCTTTTATGTAAGATTTAAGAGTTTATCAACAAAAAGTTAACATTTGCCTTTGCTAGTATCAGATTAAATATGTTGTTTTAAAGTAACAGTAGAGTTGGTTGAAATTAAAAGGGGGATTTTTTCATTGATTTAGTGACCTAACTGGATTTTATTACATCTTATATAGTCCTTTGCTTAGTTCGGTAAGGTTTTCTTATGAAAAAATCATTAAGTCGTATTGCAGTAGCTGCATCTTTACTTGCTCCAGCTGCAGGTTATGCTCAAAATTATTCAGCACCTAACTTGGGTCCAGCTGTTAGCCCAGCTTCCAACAATGTATCAGTTCCAATGGTAAGAGAAGAAATTTGGGCATCTGGTTGGAGTGGGAAAGTTCAGTATCGGGACGTCCCAATGTATAAACAACCTAAGGCACCTAAGCCTCATTGTGGCGTGTTTCAAACATGCCCAGGGGTTACAAAAATTGGACTAGGAAAAGGTGACTTTATCGTTCGTTTAAGTGCACTGGGTGTCATTCCTAATAATACAAGCAGCCGTACCTCTGTTGGTGGTCACATTACTGCCTCTAATGCGGTGATGCCCGAATTAAGCTTTAATTATTTCGTAACGGATAATTTGGCATTCGAATTGATCGCAGCCAGTACACGTCACAGCATTTGGGCTAAGGATACAGCAGCAGGAAATGTTCACGTTGGTAAGGCTTGGGTCCTTCCCCCCACCCTCACAGCTCAATGGCATTTTCGTCCACATAAAGCATTCAATCCTTATATTGGTGTTGGTTTAACGGTTGCTTTTTGGCACAATATTTCGCCCGGTGGTGGTATTGCTCAAAAAGTTGGTATGGAAACAACTGTCGGTCCTTCTTTCAATATTGGTTTTGATTATCAATTGGTTGGAAACTGGTTCTTTAACGTTGACGCAAAACAAATGTTGTTAAATCAGCGCGTTCATATTAATGATAGTCCTAATAGAATTGATGCTCGCACCTCTTTAAACCCAACTGCGGTAAGTGCTGGTATCGGATATCGCTTCTAATATCTGCGGAGTTCGGAATGAAACAAGCTGTTTCCTTTGACCGTCTTGCGCGGTACGAAGGAAACGTGCCGCGTTATACAAGTTATCCAACAGCTGTACAGTTTTCTGATACAGTAACATTTGAAGATTATAAACAATGGTTACAGGTTCTTCCTCGGGGAGAGCCTGTTTCGTTGTATTTACACGTTCCTTTTTGTGACGAATTATGTAATTTTTGTGCCTGTAATACTCAGGTCGTTCATAAAGAGTCCTTGCGGGCAAGTTACGGGGACATTTTATGTCAAGAATTGAAACGCTTGGCATTTTATCTGGATTCTCGTCGTTCTGTTAGTTTTATTCATTTCGGTGGAGGAACACCAACGACTCTGCCTGTTCAAACGATGAAAAAGGTTATGAATACGGTTCGTGAGTTTTTTGATGTTCAAAGCGATGCGGATATTTCCATTGAACTGGACCCACGCAACGTTTCCAAAGAATATCCACCTTTATTAGACGAGCTGGGATTTACACGGGTCAGCATTGGAGTACAAGATTTAGATCCACAAGTACAAAGAGCATGTGGGCGCATCCAAAGCAAAGAATTGACGGCTCATTGTATTGCTTTGGTAAGAGATCAGCATATTCAATCTGTGAATATTGATTTGATTTATGGCTTACCCAATCAAACAAAGCATACAGTGCGCGAAACAATACAATCTGTTATTGAATTACAGCCTGATCGTTTAGCAGTTTTTGGATATGCGCACGTGCCTTGGAAGTTTAAACGACAAACCTTGTTAGAAGGGGATATCTTACCCGATACTGTAGAGCGATTTCAACAACGACAGATCATTGATGAATTGTTAAGGGCTGCAGGATATCAGGTAATTGGATTTGATCATTATGCTTTGCCTCATGATACGATGAGCAAAGCAGCCCAACAAGGCCTGTTGCATCGTAATTTTCAAGGTTATACAGTAGATGATGCCCCAGCTTTGTTGGGGGTTGGAGCGTCCTCAATTTCGATTGTTCCGCAGGGGATCGTTCAAAATCACCCTTCTGTTGCCATGTATCAAAAAGCAATGCAGCAAGACGGATTACCTGTTGTTCGAGGGGTTAAGCGCAATGCCGAAGATTTGTTACGATGGACGATTATTGAACGTTTAATGTGCGATTTATATATTGATCTTGAAAAGATCACAGCACAATATCATCAACCACTCTCTTTGTTTATGGAGGCTTTGGATAAATTAAAAGAGTTTGAAAAGGATGATTTTGTTGAACTATCAGGATATAAGGTTAAAGTAACAGAAACGGGTCGTCCATTTTTACGCAACATTGCTGTTGTTTTTGATACTTATTACCGTGCAGCCCCGCAACGTCATGCTCAAGCAATTTGAATGGTGAGTCATCATAAAATGAATATAGAAAAGCAATCTTATCAAAATTCTGCTTTGCATGTGCAACAGTCCATTCAACAAGCAAAAGAGTATTCTTTTCCCTATACACATTGGATGTTAGAAGACGTTATACCGTCCTATATCTGTGATTCTTTGTTGGAATGGATGCCTGATGAGAAAGCGATTTCAGGGGATATTCAAGGGCGCAGAGAAAATAATAATCAAAATCGTGTTTTTGTTAATCCTCTGAAACAAGAACAAGATAAACGTTGTGCCGCATTAGCATATGCTTTTAATGTTCAGGAAACTCGAGATTTATTTTCAAAAATGACGGGGACGGATTTATCCAATACGTGGCTGCGTTTAGAGTTGTGTCTTGACAAAGATGGATTTTGGTTAGAGCCTCATACGGATATCGGCGCCAAAAAACTGACTTTTTTAGTGTCTTTGTCGGTAGGTGATGAAGCAACATCTTGGGGAACGGATATTATGAATGCACAAGGGGATTCCTTGGCCAGAAGTTCTGGTAAATTCAATTCTGCACTTTTATTTATTCCAGGTAAAGATACGTGGCACGGGTTTAAAAAGCGCCCAATTAATGGAATAAGACGTACATTAATTATCAATTACGTTGATTCAAGTTGGCATGCAAAACATGAACTTGCGTTTCCTACTTAAATAAAATTAAGATATATTTTATTTGAATTTTAATTTTATTGTAAATGAGATAAGTATTTCAGTTAAAATTTAGAGACAGGGTTGGAAATAGGGTAAATAAGAAATGAATGATATTACACGTGAACAAATGGAATTTGATGTCTTAATTATCGGTGGTGGCCCTTCTGGTCTTTCAGCAGCGATCCGTTTAAAGCAATTGGTTCCTTCTTTAGAAATCTGTTTAATTGAAAAAGCTTCTGAAATTGGGGCCCATATCGTTTCTGGTGCGGTATTGGAACCAACCGCGTTAAATGAGCTGTTTCCAGACTGGAAACAAAAAGGTGCACCTTTAAACACACCTGTCAATCACGAGTGCATGTTCTATTTACCCAACGATGAAAAAAAAATACGTATTCCAATTATAAAATCCTTAATGCCTCAGATGAACAACGAGGGCAATTTTGTTATTAGTCTTGGTGATTTTTGTCGCTGGCTGGCTGCCCAGGCCGAAGCTTTAGGAGTTGAAATTTTCCCAGGGTTTTCTGGTCAAGATTTAATTATCGAAAACGAGCGTATCGCCGGTGTTATAACTGGTGACATGGGTTTGGAAAAAGACGGTAGTCAAGGTCCAAATCATACCCCAGGAATGGAGTTACGGGCAAAATATACCATTTTTGCCGAAGGATGTCGTGGATCTTTATCTAAAAAATTAATGGATCACTTCCAGCTAAGACAAGGGGTTGATCCGCAAACTTATGGACTTGGCATTAAAGAGCTTTGGGAAATTCCCGCTCATAAGCACAAACCTGGTTATATTCAACATAGTTTTGGCTGGCCATTAGATGATCGTACCTATGGCGGATCATGGTTATATCACTTTGGTGATAATTTAGTTTCTTTTGGGTTTGTTATTGGTTTGGATTACAGCAATCCGTGGTTGTCCCCCTTCGAGGAAACACAAAGGGTAAAAAATCACCCTGTGATCAAATATCATTTGGAAGGTGGGCGTCGGATCGGTTATTCGGCCCGTGCATTATCTGAGGGTGGGTTGCAATCTGTCCCCAAATTAACATTTCCTGGTGGATTATTGGTTGGGGATGCAGCTGGGTTTTTAAATATGCCTAAAATCAAGGGCACACATACCTCCATGAAATCAGGAATGGTAGCCGCAGAAGCAATCGCTGAAGCAATGAATACGCAGGAAATCGAGCCTATTTCATACCAATTTCGTATGCATAAATCGTGGGTTTTCAAAGAATTACATGAGGTACGCAATGTGCGTCCTGCATTTGCGAAATTCGGCGCAAGGGCTGCAACATTATATGTTGGTTTTGATTCAATGGTGCGTGGGCGGGTTCCTTGGACATTTCACCATCGTCTAGCGGATAATGATAAATTAAAAGCTGCTGCTTTATGTAAAAAAATTGAATATCCAAAGCCTGATGATCAGTTGACGTTTAGTCGGGAATCTTCCGTTTTCTTGGCCAATCTGGATCATCGGGATGATCAACCCGTGCATTTAAAGCTTCGCAATCCAGCGATTTGGAAAACAGTAAATTGGGACGTATTTAAAGCACCAGAGTCCAGATATTGCCCAGCAGGTGTCTACGAAGCAATTGATATAGATAAAGAACCAAAACTACAAATTAATTCCCAAAATTGTGTTCATTGCAAAACTTGTGATATTAAGGACCCTGCTCAAAATATTAACTGGGAAACACCAGAGGGGGCAAGTGGTCCAAATTATCCTGGTGGAATGTAATTTTTAAGGTTAATGATTGTAACGAAAGGGTGTTATGAAAGTATTAGTTCCAGTAAAACGGGTTGTTGATTCCAATATCAAACCGTTGGTAAAATCAGATGGTTCTGGGGTAGAGATCGGTGGCGTAAAAATGTCCATGAACCCTTTTGATGAAACTGCTGTTGAAGAGGCAGTAAGGTTAAAAGAACAAAAGATCGTCTCAGAAATCGTTGTGATTTCTATTGGTGAAGCAAAATGTCAAGATACATTGCGTACTGCAATGGCTATGGGCGCAGATAGAGCTATTTTAGTAACAACTGATGAACCCATCGAATCCTTGGGTGTGGCTAAAATTGTGCAGCACTTTGTACAAAAAGAGCGGCCCAATTTTGTGCTAATGGGTAAGCAAGCTTCTGATGATGATACGAATGCTATGGGTCAAATTTTAGCTGCAAAATTGGGGTGGGCACAAGGAACATTTATCAGCAAATTGGACATCAATGGCGATAAAGCCTTGGTTGTTCGCGAGGTCGATGATGGACAAGAGGTGTTAGAGCTTGCTTTACCAGCCATACTAACAACAGATTTACGATTAAATGAGCCTCGCTATGCGTCTTTACCCAATATTATGAAGGCTCGTAAAAAACCAATCGATACGGTTGCACTGGCTGATCTTGGGATTGACACTGCTGTCCGCTTAGAAGTCAAATCAGTTAAAGAGTCCTCTTCTGTTAGGGCGGGGGTAATTGTGAATTCTGTTGAAGAGCTTATGGACAAGCTTCAAAACGAAGCAAAGGTGATTTAAACATGGCCGTTCTAGTATTATTAAGTTACGAAAAAGGTAATCAGATCCGTCCAGTTAGTCGGTCATCCATTACAGCAGCCAGCAAACTTGGTGGTGAAGTTCATGCTTTATTGGTTGGTGAAGGTATAGAAGCATTATCACAAACAGCTGCTGCGTTGCCAGGGGTCAGCAAAATATTGGTTGCAGATCATCACGGGTATGCACACATGCAAGCTGAGCCTGTCGCTGAATTAATTGCATCTTTGGCGGATCAGTATGAATTCATCGTGGCCCCAGCAAATGCTGAAGGTAAAGATATTTTGCCCCGTTTGGCTGGTTTATTGGATGTGCAGCCGATTTCTGATGTTGTTGAAATTATCGATGGATCAACTTTTGTTCGTCCTATTTATGCAGGCAGTCTTTTAACAACAGTATCTTCTAAAGACACAAAAAAATTACTATCTGTTCGTGGAACTGCTTTTGAAGCTGTTGCACAGACAGGGGGTAGTGCTGAAATTGAGAAACTAAGCCATTTTCCTGGCGTTGATCAAAACTTGTCTATATTTAAAGAGTTAAAGCTGTCTCAGTCTGATCGACCTGAATTGGAATCTGCACGTGTTGTGGTTTCAGGGGGGCGTGGTATGCAAAGTGGTGATAATTTTGTTTTACTCGAAAAAATTGCAGACCAACTGGATGCAGCCATCGGTGCGTCAAGAGCTGCGGTAGATGCTGGTTTTGTCAGTAATGATTATCAAGTTGGGCAAACAGGTAAAATAGTTGCGCCAGAGCTTTATATTGCCGTTGCAATTTCTGGGGCCATTCAACATTTGGCAGGGATGAAAGATAGTAAAATCGTTGTGGCAATTAATAAAGACCCTGAAGCCCCTATATTTAAAACATCGGATTATGGGATTGTTGGCGATTTATTTGAAATCCTACCACAACTAGAAGCAGCGTTAAAAGCACGATAAGAATTGTTCAGATGTTTTTATTTTAATAAAAAAACATCTGAACATTTAAAAAAACAAAAAGTTGTTATTTAAGTAAAATATTAGCTATAGTAATTGAGGTCACAATGCCATTGGAAATGAAACCACCCAGAGATAAATTTTATGTGCCTGTATTAACACTGAAATGGTTATTTATCCTTCACATTTGTTTAATATTTGTTATTGGTGTAATGATATATGGTGCTTGGCATTTAACATAAATGTTTGCACAGGCGTGATTAAGTATGGTGTACGTAAAAGTTAGATTTTCTATTTTTTGTTTATTTTTTTTCGTCACGATTTTTCTAGCAAATTGTTATATGACTAACCTTGTTTTTGCCTCTCCTCCTATTCAGGTAGTTGCTGGTGAAAATATGTATGGAGATATTGCCTCTCAGTTGGGTGGAAAACGGGTTCAAGTACGTGTTATTTTAAATAATCCTGATCAAGATCCACATTTATTCGAACTGACCCCCAGTATTGGCAAAATGGTGAAGCAGGCTGACTTGGTCATTGCGAATGGTTTGGGATATGACGCATGGCTTGGTCGACTATTAAATAAATCCCAATTGAAATCAGAACAGATCATATCCATCCAAACATTATTATCCAAAAAAGATGGTGAAAATCCCCATCTGTGGTATGATCTACAGGCTATTGACATTTTGTCTAAACGTTTGGAACAAGCATATATTCAGCTTCGCCCTGATCAAAAAGCTTTTTTCTCTCAAAAATTGGATCAATTAAAAACTGAGATTTCATCAATAGATAAACGCATCAAAAAAATACGTGATCATTATACACAGGTAAAGGTTGCAGCAACAGAGCCCGTGTTTGGGTTGATGGCCAAAGCTTTGGGATTTGAAATTTTAGAAGAACCATATCAATGGACAGTAATGAATGGTGGGGAACCCACCCCAAAGCAAGTTGCTCAATTTCAAAATGATTTGAAAACACATAAAATACAAGTTTTGTTTTATAATGATCAAGTTGTTACACCAGCAACAGAACAGTTGAAAAAGATTGCGCAACAGTCATCTGTACCAGTTGTTGGGATATCTGAAACCATGCCTACGGATTTAAACTATCAGCAGTGGATAAATCAGACACTGGATAAAGTAGAAAACGCGTTAAAGAGCATGCCTAAATGAAGGTTATAGAATGTCGGAATTTGGATATTCGGCGTGGTTCTTGTTTGGTTTTATCAGATCTAAATCTTGATATTGAAAATAATCAATTTATAGGCATTTTCGGCCCTAATGGGGCTGGTAAAACCACTTTTATGAAAGCGGTTTTAGGGGTCATTCCTACGTATCGTGGTTATTTAAGTATTTTGGGAAAATCTGCAAAACACGCGCAAAAAGATATTGGATATATTCCTCAATATCGAGATATTCAAAGTTTTCGCCTGAATGGCCGTGATTTTGTTGCAAGCAGTGTTCGTGGTCATCAGTGGGGATTATCTTTTTTAACAAAAAACGACTTTAAAAATGTAGACGAGGCCTTATCTCAGGTTCAGGCAAGGGATTTAGCCAATATTCCATTAAACGAAATGTCAGGAGGTCAACGGCAGCGTTTATTACTGGCGCAGGCATTATTGGGAAATCCAAAAATATTAATTTTGGATGAACCTTTTAGTAATTTAGATCCTAAGTGGGTTAAAGTGATTTTATCGTTAATTAAAGAAATTCAAGAGCAACGACAATTAACAATATTATTATCAACACATGATTTAAACCCTTTGATACATGTTATGGATCAAGTATTGTGTATCGGTAATCAACATGCGGTTTTAGGGAGTGTTGATGACGTTATGACATCCTCTGTATTGACAAAATTATATGGGTTCCCTTTACAAGTTGTAAAAGCAGATCAACATATTTTTGTAACATCATCTTAATAATATCTGAATGGAAAGTTATTTTGGCGATGTTCACCCTTGAATTCATGCACACAGCTTTTATAGCTTCTGGTCTAGTCGCAATTATTTGCGGGCTAATGGGATATTTTTTATTAATCAGGCAAGAGGCATTTGCAGGGCATGCTTTATCCCATGTTGGTTTTGCGGGGGCGACAGGAGCCAGTTTGTTTGGTATCTCTCCCTTTATGGGATTATTGTGTTTTAGTGTATGTGCAGGTGGTATTATTGGGGCCATCGGTCCTAAATTAAAAGAGCGTGATATTGCTATTGGTTTGGTTTTATCGTTATCTATGGGACTGGGGCTATTATTTTTACACTTTTATACGCGCTACGCATCCCAGGTGACAGGATTATTATTTGGTAACATTTTCTCAGTTGATAATCAGACTTTATATGGATTGATTATTTTGAGTGTGATTTGTCTTTTGGCAATGGCTCTTTTTATGCGTCCTTTACTTTTCGCATCATTGCAACCTGATTTGGCCGAGGCAAAAGGCATTTCTTTACGGTGGATTTCTATATTGTTTTTGGCTTTGATTGGGGGGGTAACGGCGGCTTGCGTGCAGGTTACAGGAATATTACTTACCTTTTCCCTAATGGTGGGGCCAGCGGCTGTTGCACGATATTATGGGACCACAATTTGGAAAGGGATTCTGCTTTCTATTTTTTTAGCACTGATGGAGGCTTGGGGAGGAATCATTATTGCATGGATCACAGATTTACCCGTCTCATTTTGGATTAGTTGTCTCAGCTTTTTAATTTATTTCTTTTTTGTTATGTTTCATAAAATAATACATAAATTATTCTAGTAATGAGGATAAGTACGATATTGAATAAGAAGCAAATGTTGCTTAATATATATTTTTACTCGTCACAGAGAATTTTTTAAGAAGACTGATCCTTTTGTAATGCAAGCGTTTCCATTAGATAGTGATATTGCCAAACAACAAGTTCTTTTTGTAACAGGCTTATCTGGGGCTGGAAAATCAACCATTCTGCGTGTTTTGGAAGATATTGGTTATGAATTGGTTGATAATGCGCCTTTGCAGGTTATCAGTGACATTGTTGGTAAAGTTGAGGGTCCGATTGTCATTGGAATCGATTCCAGAACAAATGGGTTCGCAGCTGGTGCTGTTATTGAACTATTGGCACGATTAAGATTAAACCCTGCCCTACATATCGAGTTGATTTACGCAACGGCTGAAACGGATGTTTTGTTACGGCGATATACAGCAACTCGCAGACGGCACCCAATGGCAGCCAATGGCACGGTGAAAGAAGGGATTGAGGCAGAAATCAGTTTAATGGAACCCTTGCGCCAAGTTGCAGACTTGGTGATAGATACATCAGACTTGCCACCATTGGAATTAAGATTGTTGGTTGAAACCCGCTATAACCAAACACAACAACAGGGAAAAAATCATTTTACCCTAACCCTAATGTCCTTTGCCTTTCCCAGTGGGGTTCCGCGCGAGGCAGATATGGTTTTTGACGCACGGTTTTTACATAATCCTTATTATATCCCCGAGTTGTCCAAACTGACAGGACTAGATCGGGCGGTTCAGGAATATGTTGAAAAAGATCCTGATTACAAAAGATATGTCGATCAGATCGAACAAATGTTGAATTTAATTTTTCCCCGTTTCGTATTAGAGGGAAAAAAATATGCGACAATTGCGGTGGGATGTTCTGGGGGACGACATCGCTCTGTTACGATTATTGAAGATTTGGCCAAGCGGATTTTACAGCCTACTGATAATCATAAAGGTATGCCAGTTCTGATTATGCATCGAGAGTTGGCTCGTCAAGGTGTTCAAACTTGGCGCTGGCTTGCACATCCGCAAGGGTCGTAGGTCTTCAATTTAAATTATTTTACACTAAAAGTTTAGGGATATAAGAATGAATCAAATGGTGATTCCTGTTTGTCGGGCTTTAATTTCTGTTTCAGATAAAACAGGATTGATTGAATTAGCTAAAGCTTTGGCTGAACAAAAAGTAGAGATCTTATCTACTGGGGGCACAGCCAAAGCAATTCGCGATGCAGGAATTGAAGTCATCGAAGTTTCAGATTTTACAGGCTTTCCAGAGATTTTAGATGGTCGTGTAAAAACTCTTGTTCCGCAAATTCATGGCGGGTTACTGGGGCGTCGTGATTTACAATCTCACCAAGATCAAATGCAAGCTCATGGGATTTTACCCATTGATTTATTATGCGTTAATTTATATCCATTCGAAGCAACTGTTGCCTCAGGTGCAGGTGAGGAAGATGTAATTGAAAATATTGATATTGGTGGCCCTGCTCTGATCCGTGCTGCTTCTAAAAATCATAGTCATGTTGCGGTTTTAACCAATGCAAAACAATATCAACCTTTTATAGAAACATTACGTACGCAAGGCGGATCAACGTTAAAACAGCGTAAAGAATGGGCACATGCTGCTTATGCCAGGACGGCTGCCTATGATGCAGCGATTGCAGCATGGTTTGCCAAAGAGCATGATGAACTTCTGCCAGAACGTTTTATCATAAGTGGTGAACGCAAGCAGGTTTTACGGTATGGTGAAAACCCTCATCAGCAAGCAGCCTTTTATACGAATGATGAAAAACGTCCTGGGGTAGCAACAGCCATCCAATTACAAGGCAAAGAACTTTCATATAATAATTTAAATGATACTGATGCAGCATTCGAAGCGGTTGCAGAATTTGATGAGCCTTCTATTGTTATTGTAAAACATGCCAATCCTTGTGGGGTGGCCAGTGCTCAATCTTTGTCTATGGCTTGGGATTTGGCATTACGATGTGATTCAGTTTCTGCTTTTGGTGGAATTATTGCGATGAATCGTCCTTTGGATGCTGAATTAGCTAGTAAGATCGTTCATATTTTTAGTGAGGTAGTGATTGCCCCAAAAGTAAATGCAGACGCTTTGGAAATCTTATCTAAAAAGAAAAATGTGCGTGTATTAGAAACTGGTGGCATGCCAGATCCGTTGGCACAAGGGGTAATGATTAAAACCTTGGCAGGTGGGTTTTTGGTGCAAAATCGTGATAATGGACGTCCTGCTGATTTTAAAGTGGTTACAAAAAGACAGCCGACTGCCCAAGAAATGGAAGATATGATTTTTGCGTTCCGTGTAGGTAAACATGTGAAGTCTAATGCAATTGTTTATGTCAAAGACAAAGCAACCGTGGGCGTTGGCGCAGGCCAAATGAGTCGTGTTGATTCCGCAAGAATTGCTGCACATAAAAGTGCAGAGGCTGCACAGGCTGCTGGTTTGTCAGATCCTTTGACCAAGGGTAGTGTGGTGGCTTCTGACGCGTTTTTCCCATTTGCTGACGGGTTACAGGCTGCGATTGCTGCGGGGGCTACAGCAGTAATTCAACCTGGTGGGTCTATGCGTGATGATGAAGTAATTGCCGCAGCAGACGAGGCAGGCATTGCAATGGTCTTTACGTCTATGCGTCATTTCCGCCATTAATTTAAGGTATCACCCGATGAAACGCACAGTTTTTTTAGTTGTATTTGTTTCTTGCTTTTTTGTTTATCAAGGGCAAGCAAAGGATTATAAATTCAAAAGCAGCTTTGATCCGTCCCAAGTTCAATGGTCAAAAAGTATCGGGGATGCCAAAGTTGCAGGTATGGGAATTTATCGTCAAGCAGATGGCACATTAAAAACTTGTGCGGGTCAGCAAATTACTTATTATCCTTACGATGCTTATATTTTGGAATCATTACAGGCCAAGATAAGGGGGGTCAAGAAAGTTAAAAATTTCGACACACGTATGAATTCATATGCTTTTATAGTTTCCTGTGATGCAAATGGGGATTTTAAATTGACAGGAATACCAACAGGAAAATGGATTTTTGTTATGAATATCCCTGTTGTTCAAAATAAAGAAGGTTATTCTTCTTATACGCGATCCTCTGACCTTAGCAATGTCGCTGGTGAAGGAAATGGGATTTTGTATCGAATTGTCGATGTGAGCGCAGGTAAAGTAAATACCGTGCCTCTAGTTCAAGGGGATGTAGAGAGTCATCAATAAATCTCTAAAATACAGACTTTTTTAAGGCATGTATTCTTAAATTACATGCCTTTTTTATTATCGAATTTTTAAATTAATACTCGATCGAACGACTAAATTGATTTTCATATTTATACTGTTTCTGACCATTGTTTAGCAACGGTTGTCAAGTCCTCTTTGGCTCTTGCTAAAGCTTGTTGGCGGGATTCTTGGTCAGAAAATTGAAGGGGCTGGGCGTTAACAAATTCAGGATTGTTGACGCCTAAAAAACCAAAAGATGCTTTTAGCACAGGGGTCATAGCATCCATATGTTCAAACACACCAGAACGCAGATCGGCACCACGTGTCGTTATAAATAGAACTTTTTTGTTTGTTAATTTTCCCTTGGTTGTTCCATCGGGAAAAAGATCATAAGTGACACCCGTTCTAATTATTGTATCAATGAAGGTTTTAAAAGTGGAAGGAATGGTCCAGTTATACATAGGCATAGCACAGACCAAGGCATCAGCATGAATAACACGCTGACACATAGCGTCAGAAGCCATCAAGGCTTTTTTCATTTCAGGTGTTCGTTCATTTTCTGGTTTATAAGTAGCAACAACAAATTCTGGCGTTAAATGCGGCTGTATATCTTTGGTTAAATCTAGATAATCTATTTCAATGTCAACGCCTTGCTCTTTTAATTGTTCTAAGAAAAATTTCCCTAACATACGAGAGCTGGACTTTTCGGCTATTTTTGCACTAGAGTCGATGTGCATAATTTTCATTGAAAAAACCTTTCAAAATGAATTTAAGTTATCAATAAATGATCTTTAATTGTGTTTAAATTAAAGAAAATATATGCGTGTATATTTTGAAAATTATTACTGGTTTGAGGAATAATAAGTGATTTCTATGGGATGAGGGATAGAAAGCATCAGATTATTTTTAAGATTATGAATCAAATACGAATATTGTCTTATAAATTATGTAATACAAAAGAATTGGTATCAAAATTACATATTTATTGTTTATCACAAGTAGGATAATAAACGATTATCTTTGGTATATCACGTAGAAATTTGGAGACAATATTGTGATAGGTATGCGTTATTTTGTTCCTTTTGTAACCCTAGGGGCAATATTATTTTCAAGCAGTAGTAATGCGTGTACAAGAGCAGTCTTTTTAGGGGACGACCATAATGTTATTACAGCAAGATCAATGGATTGGAAAAAAGACGTTGGTACTAATTTGTGGATCTTACCCAAAGGGTTGACACGTGACGGGGCGGCAGGCCCGAATTCTGTGCGCTGGACTTCTAAATATGGCAGTGTGGTTGCCACTGCTTATGATATAGCCACCGTTGATGGGATGAATGAAGAAGGATTGGCTGTTAATTTATTATGGTTGGTCGAATCTCAATATCCAACCCCAACCAAGGATAAAAAGACGTTATCCATTTCAGCATGGGGACAATATGTATTGGATAATTTTGCAACGGTAGATGAAGCCGTTACTGCCTTGCAAAAAGAGCCCTTTATTGTGGTAACAGATAAGGTGCCTGGTGAGCAACGTGCTGCAACATTGCATTTGGCAATTTCTGATAAAACTGGCGATAGTGCTATTATTGAATATATCAATGGTAAACAGGTCGTTCATCATAGTCGTCAATATCAGGTAATGACTAATTCCCCTGCTTTTGATCAGCAATTAGCTCTAGATAGCTATTGGAAATCTATTGGGGGAACTGTGATGTTGCCAGGAACCAATCGGGCAGCAGACCGTTTTGCCAGAGCTTCTTTTTATATCAACGCCATTCCCAAAAATCAGGATAACAAAAAAACCATTGCCAGTGTTTTTGGGGTTATTAGAAATGTATCTGTTCCTTATGGATTAAATACAGAAAATGAACCTAATATCTCGTCTACGCGTTGGCGCACTGTAATTGATCAGAAAAATAAACGTTATTTTTTTGAATCAGCATTAACCCCCAATATTTTTTGGGTGAATTTAAACGATATCGATTTTTCCAAAGAAACAGGCAAGGTTAAAAAACTAGATTTGGGGATTGAGCAAACCAATATTTTTTCCGGAGATGCAACAAAGTCATTTGGACCTGCCAAATTGTTTAAGTTTTTGGGAATTAATTCGTTATAATTCTATTGTGTTTACCAACAGAGCGATTCATTCTGTTGATAAGGGCATGATATCTAAAAATCGTGAATATCATCAAGATCGCTGAAGCGTGTAAATTCCCCTTCAAAGAACAGATCAATTTTACCTGTCGGACCATGACGTTGCTTTTCAAGAATTAATTCTGCTTTATTATGGACCTTATTCATATCAGCCTGCCATTTTTCTAAAGCAATCTGATATTTGTCCTCACTTTCAAAAGTGATGGGTTTTGGCATTCTTTGTTGCAAGTAGTATTCATCACGATAAACAAACATAACCGCATCGGCATCTTGCTCGATTGATCCAGATTCACGAAGGTCAGAAAGTTGTGGCCGTTTATCTTCGCGGTTCTCAACTTGTCGAGATAGCTGAGATAAAGCAATAACAGGAATTTCGAATTCTTTGGCCAAGGCTTTTAACCCTTGGGTAATTTGGGATATTTCCAGGACCCTGCTTTCCGGTCTGTTACCCACAGATGGGCGCATTAACTGCAAATAATCGACGACAACCAGACTAATCCCTTTGGTTCTGGCCAGTCTGCGACATCGGGTTCGCATAACAGACAGACTGATTGCAGGGGTATCATCAATATATAATGGAAGTTGTGACAGTTCGCGGCTGACCTGAACAAAGCGATCGAATTCCTTTTGTCCAATTTCCCCTCGCCTGATTCGCTCGCTGGAAACTCGTGATTCCTCGGATAAGATACGGGTGGCTAATTGTTCAGATGACATTTCCAAAGAAAATATCGCAACACTACCAACTTGCTGGTTGTGGGATTGTCGCTCTTCCATATTACGCAGTAAACTTTTGGCAGCATTAAAGGCGATTTTGGTTGCCAGTGCTGTTTTACCCATAGCAGGTCGCCCTGCTAAAATAATTAGATCGGCAGGATGTAATCCCCCAGTTCTTTTATCGAGATCTTTTAGTCCTGTTGAAAGACCTGCTATACCACTGGTATTGGTAATGGCTTTTTCTGCTATACCAATGGCATCTGTTAATGCACTTTCAAAAGAAACAAATCCACCGTCTTGACCCTTATGGGTTGCTAATTGAAATAATCTTTCCTCGCCCAAACTTATTTGGTCAGAGCCATTAATCGTGGTATTGGATTCAAACGCGCTATTAACAATGTCCTCGCCAATATCGATTAATTGTCTGCGGATCCATGCATCATGAATGGTTTTTCCATAATCTCGGGCGTTAATAATACCAACCATCGATTGTAATAACTGCCCTAGGTAAGCGATTCCTCCAACTTCATTTAAAATACCAGAATGTTCGAATTCTGCCTTTAAGGTAACAGCATCGGCGATTTGTCCCGCTTCAATACGTCGAACAATCGCTTCATAGATTTTTCTATTGATGGGATCTGCGAAATGTTCGCCAATTAAAAAGTCCGCAATTTTGTCATAGGCCTTATTGTTGGTCAATAAAGCCCCAAGCAGGGATTGTTCTGCTTGAATATTTGCAGGAGGTAACCTTTGGGAAATGTTTAAAAGCGATAATTTATTGGAATTCGATTCTGTAATAGTCACGTTTTATAATACCATTATTCAGGTTTATTGTCTGGTGTGGATTGTGGGGAAATCTGTGGATAACGTGGATAAGTTAAGGATTGATGTAATTGTACATATCCACTGACGATATGATACAAGGAGCTTGTTGGAATTTTGGTGTTATTGTAATGATAACAATGAGTTAATTGATCCTGCCATGTTCCTTTGGGGCAATATTGAAAATAACGATATAAAAGGTTATGCAGAATTTTTGAAAGATGTTGATAACTTTTTTCGTCATGCATCAAACTGGTTGCACGAATAGCTTCGGTTTGTACCCAAAGACGTGCAGATTTATCAACTAATGTACCATCACGTCTGATTTTGTCGGCAACAAGGCCAGTCTGTTGGTCGACACTGTAACGTTCGTTGAAATCATACATCTGTTTCATTTCAACAGGGTGTGCGATTCCTGTTAATCGTTCATACTCGGCCAGTAACCAAATCCATTCATATTGATGTCCAGGTTCAACGTTAATAAAGATATTATTAGACGGTGGGGACCAGTTTTCTGTATAGTATTCCTCCAAAACACCCATTTGTTGGTTAAAAAATCGGGTTTTAAATAAATGGATAAGCTTATGCGCCATAACTAGATCTTGTTCAGATTGAGTTGTGTCGTATAAAGCCAATATGGCCTCAAGTAGATGCATATGTGGGTTTTGTTGTCTAAGTCCTTGGGTCAAAGGATAGGTATTTTTATAGCCACCCTTAGGATAGGCCATATAACGTTCAATCCATTGAACGGTTTGTCTGGCTTGGTGTATAGGTGTGGCGTTCCCACTTAGTTTACCATACCATGACAGAGAAAAAATAATGAATGCCAAATCGTAAAGGTCAGCGGTATGATCTAGTATTTTTCCTTCACGGGTTAATGTTTTTGCCCACCACCCCTCACCCTGATATGCGTTTTGCATAAAACGATAAATTCTCTCCGCAATAATATTCCCTGTTGTCCATCCAAATAATGCTGCTTGGGTAAAACTGTATAATTGGCGTGCTTGAACCCTTAATCGTTTGTATCCTGGCAGATCAGGGGTTCCATCTATTTTTAACTGCTCATGAACCCCCCATAGATATGGGTTGCTGTCTGTGCCATCGCATCCAATACTGCCCCAATATGGGAAAGCATAAGAAAAAAGCCAATCGGTAAAGAGATCATATTGCTGGATAATATGATGAGGAGTTTTCATTGCTTTTCCGTTGTAAAATAAGGGGGAATTAAGCATCAATTTTTGGTGATCTTATCAATAATGTTTGTGGTAGAAAAGCCTTCTTGTAAGTCAGCTAAGATAACTTTGCCTCCATTTTGTTCAACAATATCTTTGCCAACAACGTCTTTGTGCAGATAATCCCCACCTTTGATTAAAATATTTGGTTTTAAATGGGAGATCAAAGTTAAAGGCGTATCTTCATCAAAGGCAATAACAGCATCAACATATCGCAATGCAGCGATGACTGATGCCCTGCTTTCTAATATATTAATAGGTCTTTGCGATCCCTTTAGGGCTTGGATACTGCGATCTGTGTTCAGAGCAACGACAAGACGATCGCAGTGTTCGCGTGCAAATTTTAATAAAGAGACATGGCCAGGATGAATGATGTCAAAACATCCGTTGGTGAATCCAACAGTAAGTCCTTGTTTTTTCCATTTTTGAACTTGTTGTTGAAGGTCGCTTAGAGATATTAAATGTGGCGCCATAAGTTCAGGCAAGTTATTGTTTTTTTGTGCTTGCAGTTCTGTTAAAACTTCAGCAATGGTGGCGGTCGAAGTGCCTGCTTTGGCAACAACCACACCTGCGGCAGCATTGGCGATATGCATGGCTTCGGATAAGGTATACCCTGCTGCATAACTAAGCGTTAAGGTGGCAATGACCGTATCACCTGCACCAGAAACGTCAAAAACCTCTCTGGCACGAGATGGAATGGTTTCAACAGTTTTTCCATGTTCAACCAAAGTCATGCCTTTTTCCGATCGGGTGATTAAGATGGCTTGCCCTTTGGTAATATCAAGCAGTGTTTGACCTGCTTGGGCAAAATCCTCGTCATTTTCCAGAGGGTGTTTCACGGCTTCACTGGCTTCTTTTATATTGGGGGTAACACAGGTGGCGTACTGATATAAAGAGAAGTCACTGGATTTTGGATCAACAAAAACTGGAATGTCACAGTTTTTGGCAAGCTGGATGATATGTTCAAGAATTTCAGGATGGCACACCCCTTTACCATAATCTGAAATGATGACAGCATTGGTTAATGGGATTGCTTTATCAATAGAATGTTTAATTCCTGTAATTTCTTCATGTGTCAGTGGGAGAAGGCTTTCTTCGTCTGCACGAATGACCTGTTGATTGGCGGCAATAAAACGGGATTTACAAATAGTGGGCCGGTAGCGTGATTGAACTAAAAAATCACTGGTAATGTTT
Organism: Commensalibacter oyaizuii; assembly: GCF_029953265.1. Classification (NCBI taxonomy): domain Bacteria; kingdom Pseudomonadati; phylum Pseudomonadota; class Alphaproteobacteria; order Acetobacterales; family Acetobacteraceae; genus Commensalibacter; species Commensalibacter oyaizuii. The sequence continues at coordinate 1,623,697 of NZ_JASBAO010000001.1, read as the reverse complement.
TTTTTTCGCATCAATGCATGAATAGTTGAAGCATATTCATCATGGCCGACTAAACCAATGAGAATGGATTTTCCCCCCAGTGATAATATATTACTGGTAACGTTTCCTGCCCCACCAAGCATTTCTTTTTTATTATTTAATTGCAGAACTGGTACAGGGGCTTCGGGGGAAATACGTTGTACGTTGGCATAAATAAATCGATCCAACATAACATCACCAAGGCACAAAACCGTAATATTAGAAAAATCCATCTTTTTCAACCTTCAGGGCTATAATGTAAAAGCATTCGTAAAAGAATGTAAGAATGTCTGACGGTTTGTTTTTAAACGTTCAGCGGTCAAAATAGCTTCGGCTTGGGCAATGGCTTCGTCTAGTTTGTTGTTGATAATGACATAATCGAATTCCTTCCAATGCGAAATTTCATCTAATGCGGCTTGCATTCGTTTATGAATTTCTTCTGGATGATCAGATGCACGGTTGGTCAATCGTTTCTCTAATTCTTGTAAAGAAGGAGGTAGAATAAAAATACTAACGACATCTTGGGGAAGGGCTTGACGAATCTGGCGATGACCCTGCCAATCAATATCAAATATCATGTCCTTGCCTTGGGTCAATTGCTCAACAACTGGATCTTTTGGAGTGCCATATCCCCGTTCAAAAACCGTTGCCCATTCTAACAATTTCCCTGTTTCAGAATATTCTTTAAATTGCTCTTTGCTGATGAAATGGTAATGTACGCCATCTACCTCACCTGGGCGGGGGGGGCGTGTTGTTACGGATACGGAAGGATATAAATTGGATTGTGAGGCTCTTAATGCGTTGGCAATTGTCGATTTACCAGCACCAGAGGGGGCGGATAGTACAAAACAAATTCCTTTTCTGATTGCTGGTTGTTTGGACGAAGACAAAGATTCAGACATTATCAATTCCCTTAGTAACGGTTTTTTATTTTCTTATATCAGAAAGGTCTTATTTCATAAATAAGAAGGGAATAGTAAAATAACCAGACACACAGAGATAGTTATTGGACGATTATTGTAGGTAATCTGGTTATAATAACCGATAAAGAAGGAATTTTAGTCGTCAAAATAAATATTTATTGGGTATTTAAATCAAAGATTTTTTGCATAGGAACCCATTTCTGTCCCCTAGGGGTCCAAGGGGTTGGAAGTTGATATTTCCACATTTGTTCTTCCCACTGTGTTAAAATAGGATTATCTGCAGCCATTTGTTCAGAACGTGCAAAGCTAAACTGGCTATTGACGTCCATAATCATGAATAATCTATTTCCAATACGCCATATCTGCATATCAATCACCCCACTTTCACGAATATGTTGGGCGACCTCTGGCCATATTTTTTTATGCATGGCTTCATATTCGGTTATAAAGGCTGGGTCGTCGACCAAGTCCAAAGCTTGGCAATAACGGGTGATAACGCCCATTTTTCCTCCTATTATGCTGTTAAGACACGATCAAGATTAGTATATCCGCCATCAACGATAATCCATTGTCCTGTTGTATGAGATGAACGTGGGGATAGTATGAAAACGGTGGTATCAGCAATTTCTTCGATGGTGGTCATACGTCGTCCCAAAGGAATATTTTTGGTAATATTCTGTAATTTTTCCTTTGGGTTATCAAAACTGTGAATCCATCGTTCATATAAGGGTGTCCAACATTCGGCAACGATGATGGCATTCACACGAATATTATCATCTAGATACGAGGCTGCCCATTCTCGGGTCAAGGATAGTAATGCCCCTTTTGCCGCGGTATAACCACTGGTATTACCTTGGCCAGTTAAAGAGGTTTTTGAGCCAATATTAACGATTGTGCCATGTGTTTTCTTAAGGGCATCTATACAGAAATGTGCCATTGCATAACAATGAATTAAATTATTTTCTAATGATTGTCTAAATTGATCGATCCCCGCCTCTAGAGAAATACTATCATTGCCACCTGCACAATTAACCAGTCCATCAATTCGACCAAATTGATTTAAGATATCTTGTACAGCTTTTTTACAACCTTCTGTATCGGTTAAATTTACCCGAACAAATACATATTTGGGTTGTATTTGTTCTATTTCTTTTTTGAATTCAGGTTTTAAAGCACTGCGACCAAAAATGACAGGAATAGCACCTTCCTTGGCTAAGGATAGTGATATCCCACCACCAATTCCAGATCCTCCACCTGTGATGATGTAAATTTTGTCTTTGATTTTAAGATCCATAAGTCCAATCCTTTATAGGATAAAAGTTGTCGTTAAATTTGGTAAATGCGTGTTGCATTCCCTCCAAAAATGGCGTGTTGTTCAGTGGTGGATAAAGAGGTTATTGCCTTTTCAATAAGATCATAGACTTGATTGACAGTTCCAGCGCATAAACATACCGGCCAATCAGAGCCAAACATTAAGCGTTTAGGTCCAAATATTTCCAGAGCTGTATTAATATAAGGGAGCAGTTTATCCACATCCCATCGATGCCATACAGCTTGGGTAATCAGACCAGAAACCTTACATGAAACGTGAGATAAGGTTGCCAATGGGGCAATTTTATCACGCCATTCACGAAGTGAGGATTTTTGAAGATCAGGTTTTCCTAAATGACAAAGAACCAGTTGCCCATTGTCGTGTTGTTTGCAAAATTGAATAACCTGAGATAAATCTTTTTCGTGTACTACTATCTCATATAATTTTCCAGCTTGCAGGATAGTTTTGACCCCCTGATTAAATGCAGTATCTTTTAAAAACGCCGAAGGGGCAGGTTCGTCTTGTATTAAATGTCTGAATCCTTTTAGTAAAGGTTGATGGTGCCATTGCGCTAACGCATCTTGTAAATGGGCAGAACGTAAATCAATCCATCCAACTACCCCTAAGATATTAGAAGTTGACTGTGCCAGATTTAATAAGAAATCTGTTTCTTGGGGGATAGATCGTGCTTGAACGGCAATAGATCCATCCATTTTATGATTTTGTAAGATGGGGGTTAGTTGGTTGGGTAAATAATCTTGTTTGAGAATGGACATAGAATGATCCATCCATAAATATTGATGAGGATCGTATTTCCAAAAATGCTGATGTGCATCAATACGTTTTACAGGATGAATCATGTCTATGTTCCTTTATTATATTAAAGAGGAAAGAAGCAAATCACCCTTCATTTGCTGTCAATTTGGATGTTGGTGAAAGCAGCTTTTTGTAAAATATCCCGTAAAGTGTTACGATAACAAAGCATATTGCAGGAAGGATAAAGGACGTTGCTGTATCGTTGGTTTTATCGGCCACATATCCCATACAAAATGGCATGACGGCCCCACCTGAAATCGACATAACCATACATGAACTGCCTATTTTTGTTTTTGATCCTAAATGCCGAACCCCAAGTTCAAAAATTGTTGGAAACATAATAGACATGAAAAAGAAACTGGCGATTAAGGCATAGACAGAATAATAGGGAATGGCTTTTGTGATGATTAGGCATAAAATTGTGGCACAGATTCCATAGATAGTAACCATTTTTTCTGGTGCAAATTTAGTGAGTAAAAAGGTGCCAACAAACCGCCCTACTAAGAAAAATAACATGGCAACAGAGAGCAGATACGCCCCATACTGTGATGTAGTATTAGGAAGACATTCAACGGTAAGATTAATGAATAAGGCACCCAAACCAACTTGTGCGGCGATGTAAAAGAAATTGGCGACGACACCAAATATAAACTCCTTATGAGCCCACATAGAGGCTTGTTCTTGCTGTCCAAGGGGAGACGTGTCGTTTTTTTCACGAATATCGGGCAGTGCCGTTTTCCAAATACCAAATGCAAGGCACAAAACAGCCAGCCCAATAATGATATACGTAATTTTGACAGAGTTTAAATCGGTTACACTTCCCTCTGTTGGGGAAAAAAACATATAGCCACCGACAATAGGACCGATAAAGGCCCCTACTCCATTAAAGCATTGGGACAAGTTAATTCGTGTTGATGCAGATTCTTTTGGGCCCAGAGCAATTGCATAAGGGTTGGCAGAGGTTTCAAGGTTACCAAGACCCAGGGCAAGAATAAAAAAGGCAAACAAAAATAATGGGAAACTGTGTAATTGGGCAGAAGGAATTGTTAAAAATGCACCAAGTGCATAAAGACATAAACCTAGAATAATTCCAGTTTTATAGCCAAATTTAGTATTAATTAAACCAGCAGGAATGGCGATACAAAAATAAGCCCCAAAATAGGCAATCTGAATGTAACCAGATTGTGCCTTGTTGATATGAAGTACTTCTTGAAAGTGTTTATTTAAAACATCGACTAATCCGTAGGATAGACCCCACATAAAGAACAGACTGGTAATTAAAATTAAAGCATTTTTAAATTGAGGGGTAGTCATTGGTGAGCCCATAAAACACCTGCGTCAAAATGATTAAAATATTATTTAATTGGAATTTTGATGCTGATGTCATCTCATTTTTTTATCAAGTCACTAATTTCTTTGATCGTGAATGGAATAATTACAAAGATTAAGATGTTTCATTTAAAATTACTTAATTGCCACTCGTGATTAGTAACCATTTGTAAAGATTAATTTGTTGTTTCGAAATTGTGATAATAACAATGTAAATTTATAGGGATATATAATCGTTTTAGTGCAGAATTCGATAAGATTTATGCCCTTATCAAATTCTCGTTATTACATGGTTTTAAAGATATCAAAGCTTTGAAGGGGCGAAGATTTATAATACCCCCTGTGGTTTTGTGCAACTATACAATAAATAGGAAATGCGGCTACGTATATCGTATGACAGTACGGATCGATTTTCCTTCATGCATTAACTCGAATGCTTTATTGATGTCTTCTAGGGGGAGCTCATGGGTAATAAAATCTTCTAATTGGAATTGGCCTTGTAAATAGTCATTAACAATACCAGGTAATTGTGATCGTCCTTTTACCCCACCAAAAGCAGATCCTCGCCACACTCGACCAGTAACAAGTTGAAATGGACGTGTAGAGATCTCTTGCCCCGCCCCTGCTACGCCAATAATAACGGATTCCCCCCAGCCTTTGTGACAACATTCAAGGGCAGATCGCATGACTTTGACATTACCAATACATTCAAATGAATAATCAACACCGCCGTCGGTCATATTAATGATAACAGTTTGAATAGGATCTTGATAATCATGGGGGTTAATACAATCAGTTGCCCCTAGCTTTTTGGCAAGTTCGAATTTTTGTGGGTTAATATCGATGGCTATAATTTTATTGGCCCCTGCATTTTTTGCGCCCATTATTACGGATAATCCAATGCCACCCAACCCAAATACGGCTATATTATCTCCAGGTTGAACGTTGGCTGTGTTGGTAACAGCACCCATACCTGTTGTAATTCCACATCCTAGCAAGCATACCTTTTCCAAAGGGGCCTCTTTGTTAATTTTAGCAACTGCAATCTCAGGAACCACCGTATATTCAGAAAAAGTAGAGGTTCCCATATAGTGGTAGATAGGTTGGCCATTTTTAAAAAAACGGGTGGTACCATCAGGCATTAATCCCTGACCCTGGGTAGTGCGTATGGCCTGACATAGATTTGTTTTTCCAGATAGACAATATTTACAACTGCCACATTCTGGGGTGTATAGGGGGATGACATGATCGTCGACTTTGACGCTAGTAACCCCCTCACCCACAGCTTGAACGATCCCTGCCCCTTCGTGACCTAGTATCGTGGGAAAAATACCTTCAGGATCCGCACCTGATAATGTATAGGCATCGGTGTGACATACGCCTGTTGCAACGATACGAATTAAAACTTCGCCTTTTTGTGGGGGCATTAAATCAACCTCTTCTACTGTTAAAGGTTGATTGGCTTTCCAAGCCACAGCAGCACGTGTTTTAATAAAATCCATAGTACAGATCCTTTAAATATTTCGACTATTTTATCTTTCCTTATAATTAATCATTATAAGGAGGTGAATAGATAGAATTTAAAAGTTTTTGGATTATGAATATGCTCGTATCGTACGATTTGGTTTGATTATACTGAAAGTGACCAAGGAAATAATACAAAATGCGGAGATGCTGGCAACAGCGGCCAATGCAATGCCATAGTTATGGTGATAATGGTCGGCGATATTGATCTGTATGGTCGAATTCATCGAGGCCAACAAATTTCCAAATTGATAAAATAAACTAGGTAGAATGGTACGTGCGTGGGGTGGGGTTAATTCAGTCAAATAAATAGGAACAACCCCCCATGCACCTTGTACCATAAATTGTATTATAAACGCCCCTATTCCTAAGACCATAGACCGCTGGAAAAGGCCCATAATGGTACAAAAAGAATGGCGCCAACGCACGCAATAATAATGCTTTGTGGACGGCCAATTTTTTCAGACAAGTAACCAAAAAATAATCCGCCCATAATGGATGAAATATTATAAGCAATTGCTATCGCGCTGACATAGAAAGGTGAGAAATGATGCTGCTCTTTTAAAAAAAGTGGATAAACATCCCCCGTGCCGTGGCTGAAAAAATTGAAACAAGCCATCAAAATAATGGCATATATGCAAATATTCCAATTGCTGCGAATAATAGGCATAATTGCAATGGTTGTTTTTTGTGCTGATTTATTTTTTAACCAAGTCGATGATTCTTCAACAAAGAAGTAAATAAATACAACCAGCAAAATCGGAAACGTGCCAATGATGAAAAGATATTGCCATCCAAGGCTATTAAAGAACAGCGCATAAATAACCGATGCGGTAAGATATCCCAAGGGGTATCCTGCTTGAAATAAACCCGAAACAAACCCCTTGGCATGTGAAGGTATTGTTTCAAAAGCAAGTGAAGAGGCCACCCCCCAAATACCACCCATTGCAACACCATAGATACATCGTATAAGAATAAATATGGATAATGTTGGGGCGAAAGCCGACAGAGCACTTAGAATGGAAAATGTTGCAACATTGGCCATTAACACAGGTTTTCTTCCGTATTTTTCTGCCATTTTTCCAATGAAAACTGCACCAATAGGCCGCATCGCCAAAGTCAGAAATATCGCGATAGAGACATCAGCATTAGAAGCATGAAAACTATCAGCAATATTGTCGATAACAAAGATCAGTAAAAAGAAATCAAATGCGTCTAATCCCCAACTACTGACAGCAGCAAAAACGGTATTTCTTCGATTCGCAGACCATTTTTTCATGATGGTATACTTTTCTTAAAAATTGGCAGTGGAACAAATAAGCTACGGGAATAAGCTTATTGCTTCAAATCACAAGGCGGATAGGTAAATGATTACGAACACCAAGAAATAAGGGTTTATCGAGGTATATTGATATTTAAATCAATTTTATAACTTTAACGTGACAATAACCTTGCATCATAAAGCTTGTTGAGACGGTTTTTCTTTCACTACAATATCTTTATATCCCAATATAAGGAGAGGTATGATGAGACTTCACAACAAAACAATCTTGGTTACAGGTGCTGCTCAGGGCATTGGTCGTGGTATTGCTTTACGTTTGGCTCAAGAGGGTGCGAATATCGCTTTGGTAGATATTAAAAAGGATGGGGTAAATCAGGTCGCCAAGGAGATCGAAGCATTAGGCCGTAAGGCCGTTGCAATTACAGCCGATATCAGTAATCGTGACGAAGTATTTGCTGCTGTCGATCATGCAGAAAAAACTTTGGGTGGGTTTGATACCATCATCAATAATGCAGGTATCGCGCAAGTTCAGTTTCTGGCTGACGTAACCCCAGAAATTGTGGATCGTATTTTCAAAATTAACGTGAATGGGGTGCTGTGGGGTATTCAGGCTGCAGCTGCTAAATTCAAGCATCGCAAACAAAAAGGAAAAATTATTAATGCAGCTTCTATCGCTGGTCACGATGCGATGGTTATGTTGGGTATTTATTCAGCAACCAAATTTGCGGTACGTGCTTTAACACAAGTGGCAGCCAAGGAATACGCACACGATGGGATTACGGTGAATGCCTATTGTCCTGGGATTGTTGGAACCGATATGTGGGTTGAGATTGATGAAGGGTTTTCCAAGGTTACGGGTAAACCAAAAGGGGAAACATATAAGAAATATGTTGAAGATATTGCCCTTGGACGTGCCCAAACCCCTGATGACGTGGCTGCATTGGTTGCGTTTTTGGCCAGCGAAGATTCTGATTATATAACAGGTCAGTCAATTATTACTGATGGGGGAATCGTTTATCGCTAGGGCTAGTTTTTAACAGATAGATATTTTAAGTAAAAAGATCATCAATAACATCTATCTGTTATCGTCTTGGGTATGATATTGTGGAATTTGCTGGTACAAATGAAGTAAATTTTGCATATTCCATTTGGAAAGTGATGGGCTATATTGAACATTTATTAATCAACAATATTTAATACGAGTATATGTTGATTGGCATAAAGGAGAGAGAAAGCACCATGTTTAATACCGAAAAACAAGACGGCGTTGTTGAAAATCCCGATACCGAAACACAAGGGTATGTGTTTAACCACACAATGCTAAGGGTAAAAGACCCCAAGCGATCCCTAGCGTTCTATACGGGGGTTTTAGGTATGCGTCTTTTGCGCCGTTTAGATTTTGCTGAAATGAAATTTTCATTATATTTTCTGGTAAAGACAGCCGATGAGAATATTCCCGAAGACACAAAAGAACGTCAAATCTACGCTTTTAGTCGCGAGGGTGTTTTAGAGTTTACCCATAATTGGGGAACAGAAAACGATGACACGCAGTATCATAGTGGTAATTCTGAACCCAAAGGATTTGGACATTTGTGTTTCTCTGTGCCAGATATTCGTAAGGCCTGTGCCCGATTTGAAAAGCTAGGGGTAGAATTCCAAAAAAAACTGGATTCAGGCTCTATGAAAGATATAGCTTTTATCAAGGATCCTGATGGCTACTGGATAGAAATTGTTCAGGCGGATCTAAATGGGGATATGGGTCGCTGATAAATAAGGTTATTGATTTTAAGTCGTCATTGAAAAGACAGGTAAAGTCCTGTCTTTTTTATATCCAGGATATAAAGTTAATTTTGTATTGAAAACAACCGGCTTTGTAATAATCTATGGGTTTACTGGAAAAAATAATTATAATATTGGATACAGTAAATAGAAAAGTAACTTTATGACAAATTTGAAATCAGTATTAATTACTGGGGCCTCTTCTGGTATTGGTAAAGCCATTGCATTATCTTTAGCACGTCCAAATATTCGTTTGTATTTGTGTGGTAGAAATTCTGGTGCTTTAACACGGGTTGCAACACAATGTATCAGCCGTGGGGCATCTGTGCAAACCAAGCTTTTGGATGTTCGTGATCAAGAGGCTATGGAACAATGGATACAATCTGTTGGGCAATTGGATTTGGTTTTGGCCTGTGCTGGCGTTTCTGCAAGCACAGTGAATAAAAGCTGTCCCCAACAGTTACCAGAGTCTTCTGTTGTAACGCGTCAGTTAATGAAAACAAATATCGATGGTGTGCTGAACACAGTATTACCTGCAATAGAGGTGATGAAAAGGCAAGAAAAAAAAGCAGATGGATCGCGTGGCAGAATAGCAGCCATTGCTTCGATTGCGGGTTTTGTGAATTCAGTATGGGCGCCATCTTATTGCGCTTCTAAAGCGGCGGTTGATCGATTTATGGTGTCTGGTGGTGGTGCATGGCAATCGCACGGTATTTATTTGACCAGTGTATGTTGTGGATTTGTTCGTACGCCTTTGACAGATTTAAATGATTTTTCAATGCCGGGGATTATGGATCCTGATATTGCTGCAAAAAAAATTATAAAGGGGATAATGTCAAATAAAAGAAGGATAATATTTCCGTTATGGATGGCATGGATCGCCCGTATAACTGATTTATTACCTATTTATTTATTGGAAAAATTTTATTTGCGTTATTCAAAGGAAAAAGATCATAAAAGGTTCTAAGCGTTTAAAGAACTCTGTTTTGATAAGATATAAGGTTATTTTTAAATTATGAAAATGTCTGCTGATGATAAATCTCTTCACAAACCACGTTTTTGTGAGGGGTCAATCATGCGGCATGTTATTGTGATGGCTGGAACGGGTACGGTTGGATTAATGGCCGTATTTATTGTTGATTTTTTAAATCTTTTTTACATATCTACATTAGGCGATCCTCAATTTACTGCAGCAATAGGTTTTGTAAATTCCATTGGTTTTTTACAAATCGCAATTTGTATTGGCATGTCCATTGGTACGGTGGTCATTACAGCACGCTTGATTGGGGCGCGTCAGCATGAAAAAGCAGGGCGGATGGTGACCTCTTTTTTAATGTTCATGACGGTTATAATGGTAATTTTGGGTGGGGTGATGGCCTTATTTCGTCGCCCAATATTATACCATCTAGGAGCCAGAGGGGTAGAACTAGAACAAGCCTGCCATTTTGTAAGTATCGTATCTCCGTTTGTATTTTTGATTGCTTTGGGGATGGTTTTTTCGGGTTTGCTGCGTGCTGTTGGTGACGCGAAACGATCTATGAACGTTACGGTTATCGGGGCTTTGGTTGCTGCTTTTTTGGATCCATTATTTATTTTATGGTTTAATATGGGACTCGAGGGGGCGGCAATTAGTACGGTTTGTTCACGTTTGGCCGTTGCAGTTTCTGGATTTTACTGCTTGCGGTCTTATAAGTTAATTATAAAGCCTGAATGGTCTACGATTTTGAAAGATTCTTATCGGGTATTAACTATCTCTTTTCCTGCAATTTTAACAAATTTAGCTACTCCTGTCGGGGGATTGTTTGTTGTTCGTACAATGTCGAGCTTTGGCAGCAATGCAATGTCTGGTCAAACAGCCATAGATCGTATTGTCCCTTTGGCTTTTGCGTTCGTGTTTGCGCTGACGGGGTCTGTTGGTCCCATCATTTCACAAAATCTTGGTGGTGGATTTCGTGACCGAATGCATGAAACATTAATGGTTTCGTTAAAACTTGTATTCTTATGCGTTTTGGTTGCTTGGATCTTTTTCTTCTGCACAGAAAATTGGGTGGTTAAATTGTTCTCTTTACATGCAGAAGGAGCGGATTTAATGCGAATCTTTTGTCGTTGGGTTATTTTAGGAAATTTATTTTTAGGGATGTTATTTGTGGCCAACACTGCATTTAATAACTTAGGCTATCCTTTGCTATCAACAGCATTTAATTGGGGGCGGGCTACTTTGGGAACCATTCCATTTGTTTGGATTGGGGCGGCTTATGGCCCCAAGGGTGTATTAATAGGGCAGACTATTGGTGTGATGCCTTTTGGGTGCGTGGCAGTCATATGTGCATTTATGGTTATCAAAAGGATTAAATTGGAACATCCTTTTCAGAAATAATTATTTATTAACGGTTGATTGTTGATAGGCAAGCATATTTTCTTTGTGATGTCTGTTCCATTTTTTTACAATTGGAATCAGAACCATCAAGATTATTACGGCAAGAACAGCAATAATAAACAGATTTAAAAATAAATGTTGATATAGTAACAACGTTTTATCAGCACTAAGATCATTGATATGAGCAGGAGCAGCAATATTGGCAATTTTGCTGCCGATATAAAGGGATATGCCCGAAGCCATAAAATATGATCCCGTCATGAAACCGTTCATTGAAGACGGAACGTAACGCGCAATAACTGCCAGCCCCAGACCACTGGTTAGCAATTCCCCAAAAGAGAGGAAAAAATATCCCCAAATCATAACCCAAGATGAAAGTTGATTGGTCTGCGCACGTAAACACATAACCCACCAAATTAAAAAAGCAACCGCAACAAAGATAAAACCACTGATAAATTTAGTAGCTATTGAAAAATCTTTGTTTCGTTTATTTAAATATGTATATAATAACGTCAGTAAAGGGCTTAGAATCATAATCCAAATTGGATTCAAAGCCTGAAATTGTCCAGCCGACCAATTAAAAAGGTGATAGGGCCCAATGTAGAAAGCTGGATCAATATTGCGTTCTGCAAATAATGTTAAAGATGTTGACATCTGTTGGTAAAAGATAAAAAATATCATGCCTTCTAAGGTCAGGATATACATGATTTTTAATCCGAACTTATAATGTTGATCAATGTTTAGATACATATTGATCCATAAAACAATTACAATGATGGCAGCACCGACAATGCACCATTGGGCAACAAATGGTGATGTTAAAATGCCTGTAATTCCTAAAATAGACCCTAATATCCCCAAAAAGATCAAACTGGAAATAGACCAAGTAAGTGGGGATCGATCTTTTTGAGGAATATAAGGTTGCAGGCGTTTTTGCGTAATATAATAATTACCAATACCCAGTGTTAATCCAAAACAGCATGCTAAAAAAGCTGCACCCCACCCGTAATGATCCTTTAAAATAGGGCACAACAGCATCGAAACAGTCGATCCAACATTAACGGCCATGTAATAAAGGGTAAACGCAACGTCAAGTTTGCTATCTTCATTATCATAGATCCGCCTTACCAATGTTGCTGCATTGGGCTTAAATAATCCATTACCTACACTGATGATGGCCATGGTGACAAAAATACCACTGGTATAATAGGTTGCTGCAGATAATAATAAGTAACCAATGGCCAATATAATGCTGCCACATAACATAGCACGACGATTACCAATGACTTTATCCCCAATCCATCCCCCCAGCGCAGGGGCTGCATAGGTCATCGCTGCAAACGCACCAATTAGAAGATTGGCATCATTATCTCCAAACCGCATATGTTTGCTGAGGAACAGGACTAGAATACTTTGCATACCATAATATCCAAAACGTTCCCAAAGTTCGATAAACAAGACAACGAAAAAAGCTTTGTTTTTAGGATTGGATAAAGCAGATATAGTCACGGTTTCTTCCCGATGAATAAAATAAATGGTTGGAATATATTTATAGAACGATTTGTAGATGACAGATAGTTAGGACAAATATATATAGCCATCTCGTAAGAATAGATTATTATAGTAAGAATATCGTGTTTTAAATTGTTTTTTAGTTTTATTATTATGTCGTCATATTATACTCGTAAAAATTCGTTTCGCTTTGCACTATGTATGCTGATTGGAATAGGTACTGGATCGGGATACAGTATTGCAAAAGGAACCAAGGATATGCACCACACCGTTGTTAATCCTGCTTCGGCACATTTGGTTGTTGGGGCAGATGTTATGGATTTGTCGGTTTTACCCAAAGTCAAAGGCAATGTTGCTCAATATTTACCAACACCATATGGAAATTTGGGTGGTTTGCTGTTAACGGACGGTACTCAGGTTATCTTTTCTACAATGTTTGGCGAAGCCATCAAAACGTTGGTGCGCCCAGGACAAGATATTACCATTCGGGGATTAAAAGCACATTCCTTACCTTTGGTACAAGCATTTTTAATTGAAAATCAACGAGGGAAAAAAATACAAGAGGACAGTCCAGAAGCAGGATTTTCCCCTGTACCAACCACAGGTCCAGATTTGTATGTAAACGGTCGTATTGAACGTTTGTTACATAACTTACAAGGACAAATTATGGGGATGACTTTAAAAGATGGAACTGTGATTTATATTGTTCCTTCTGATTTAAAAAAATTATCGTTTGAGTTAGCCGCTGGAAAAACTATTTATGCCAGAGGGATGGGCAGTGTTAGTGCTTTGGGCAAAGCATTGCAGGCTAGGTTGCTAGGAAATTCAGAAACAAACATGGTTGAATTGTCGCAATTTAATGCCCCCCCCTTTGGTGCCCCTGCGGGTAGCCCTGCATATGATTACATTCCCCAATAAGTGTGATAATTTTTTATTTACGAGGTAAAATTATTGGCACATGTGTTTGATTTGCGTGACATGGGCTGTTTTTATTCAATATTGATATAGTTTTACCTTTGTTCTTTTTTATGAGCATATTATGATTAAAATGTTTTTAATAGATTGTTATAATTGTCACTAAATAACGTGTAATTTTTATTTGTTTTTTTTTAAAGTAGTTGCTGATTTGCAAAAGAAAAGCATTAGCTATTACAAAATGTAAAAAAAATATTGCCTTTCTTGTACAAATAGGTTTTTTTACCAAACTAGTTAGCCTTGTATTTTTTATCAAAGGATACAGGCTGTGTCTTTGGAAAGTTAAATGAAAAAGAAAGAGCCCGATCAATTTGATAAAAAATTACGAAATTTCGAATCACGACTGAATGTTTCGAAAAAACAACATCATCTTCATATGTCAGAGGATGATAATGAGTTATGGAGGTTTGTATTAAGAGCTGGGGTTGAGTTATTTTCGGCCTTTCTGGTTGGAATTATTATTGGTTATGGATTGGATTATTGGTTATCAACCCGTCCATTATTTATGATTATATTTTCAATATTAGGAATGAGTGCGGGTGTGCTTAATGTCTGGCGTATTGTCAAACCTAGTGATATAAGTTCAAAATGATATTGTTTCTTCAAAAGGATTCGATTTAGTGGTGGGAGAAAAATAGTGGCCGGTCACAAGATAGACGCACTCGGTCAATTTGAGTTACATCCAGTTTTTGGGGCGTTGGGTGAATCGATCAAGTTCACTCAGTCAGAATTAATGATGGTTGTAGCTGCTGTAATTGTGCCTGTGGCTATTTATTTTGGTATGCGCCATAAAGCTATTGTACCTGGTCGTTATCAGGCTGCAACGGAAATGTGCTATGAATTTGTGCATGGTATGGCCATTGGCACAATGGGAACCAAAGGAAAAGGTTTTTTCCCTTTTATATTTACCCTGTTCTTTTTCATCTTAACAGGTAACTATTTGGGGTTATTGCCGTTTTCATTTGCGTTTACGAGTCATATTGTTGTTACAGCGACTTTGGCTTTGATGGTGTTTTTTTTAGCAATCATTGTTTCATTAAAGAATCAAGGGTTGAAGTTTTTTGCGCATTTTATGCCAGCAGGCGCACCAATAGCAATGGCACCGTTGCTTGTTCCTATTGAAATTCTTTCCTATTTATCTAGACCTATTAGTCTATCTATTCGTTTGTTTGCGAATATGGTTGCAGGGCATGTGATGTTGGAAATGTTTGCTGGTTTTACAATTTTGTTGGCCACAGGGTTGGGGTTAGCATTGGGGGGCCCATTAGGGGTTCTTCCTATTGTATTGAATGTGGCTCTAATTGCTCTTGAATTACTGGTTGGTGCGTTGCAGGCATATGTTTTTGCAATTTTAACTTGTATGTATTTACAAGAGGCAATAGAGCATTAATCTTCGTTTTGTTTAACTTTTTTATCTTTACTATAGAGGAAAAAATCAAATGGATCATACACTTCTGATGGCTGCAAAGCAAATCGGTGCTGGTCTCGCTGTTATTGCACTTTCTGGTGTTGGTATTGGTATTGGTAATATCTTTGCAACATTGGTTAGCAGTATTGCTCGTAACCCTGCTTCACGTCCTCATGTTTTTGGACTTGGTATGTTGGGATTTGCTCTCACGGAAGCTGTTGCGCTTTACGCTCTTCTGATCGCCTTCCTTATTCTCTTTATGTAGGAGGTCTTTACGTGAGACGCTTTTCAGCCTGTTATTCCCGTCTGGTGGCGTCTCTCGTGGCTGGGGGGACGTTAAGCTTGTTGCTGGCCCCTGTCATGGCCACGAATGCCAGGGCTGCTGGCATGCCACAGATGGAATTCAATAACCCCCTGGTCATTGCTCAATTTGGTTGGGTTTTGATCATTTTCTTTGCTTTGTTTCTTGCTATTAAATATTTTTCAGTTCCTCAAATCGAAAGCGTGATTGAACATCGTCGTTCTAAACTGGACGAAGATATGCAGTCCGCTAGACAGGCGAAAGCCCAAGCTGATAGAGCTGTAGAAGCGTTAAATAAAACACGTAGCGAAGCAGCAATGCAGTCTCAAGCAAAGATTGACGCGATTATTCAAGATACAAGAGCGGCTGCAACGAAGCAGATGCACGAATTGCAGGCACGTCTCGATCAAGAAACCCGTGAAGCTGAGGCACGTATCTTAAAGGCACGTAACAGTGCGTTAAGTCAAGTAGATCTAATGGCAAAGGATGTCGCCCAAACTTTGGTAAAACAATTGTTAAATGAAGAGGTAGATAACCAAATTGTTAGCAATAAAGTTACCCAAATTTTGACAGCGAAATCGTAAGAGTAGGCAGAGAAAAAATGCATTTGTTACAAGAACCTCATTTTTGGTCTGCGGTTGCTTTTGTTCTATTTTTTATTATCTTTGGAAAAAAAGTATGGCGTCCACTAGCTGCCGCCATGGATAACCGCAGTAATAAAATTAGACAAGATCTTGAAGAAGCAAGTCGTTTACGCCACGAAGCAGAAGCAATATATACTGCAGCTCAAAGAGAGCATGAAGCAGCCAAAGCAGAAGCTGAACGGATGTTGGCAGAATCAAAAGAGGCTGCTGAACGGATTGCTGAAAATGCAAGGAAAGAAGCCGACGCAGCAGCACGCCGTCATGAGGAATTGGTTCGTCTTCGCTTAGCGTCTGCTGAACAGGAAGCTGTTAATACTGTGCGTCGCGAAGCCGCAGATATCGCTGTAAAAGCAGCCTATGAAGTGATTGCTTCGGTATTGACAGAGGAAAAAGATAAGCCATTGATTGACCGTGCAATTTCTGATTTACCTAAGGCAATTGCTAATCATCGTCATGTTGCTTAATTTTTAATATTATCCGTCTCGTTGTTAAAATGACCCATAAACTTTCAATTGTTGTGACTGTTTTAAACGAGGCGGATAATGTTTTGCCCGTTTGCCAAGAAATTGCTGCTGTTTTACCTGACTTACCAGACGCAGAAGTTATTTTTGTTGATGATGGTAGTACAGACGGTACAATGGAACAGCTGTTAGCTGTGAAGAAAACACTCCTCCCTAAACTACTTATTTTATCCCACGATCGGCGTTGTGGGAAATCCCAGGCTTTGGTAACTGCGATCAAAGCAGCAAAAGGCGAGTGGATCGCAACAATGGATGGGGACGGCCAAGATGATCCAAAAGATTTAATTGCCATGTGGGAAAAATCAGAACGTCATTCAGACTCATCAGTTTTGGTGGTTGGGGTACGTTTAAATCGTAATGACAATTTTTCTCGCCGTTTTGCAACGCGTTTTGCCAACGGCTTACGCAGGTTTTTGTTAAAAGATGGGTGCGTTGATACGGGGGCCCCACTAAAAATATTTCGTCGAGATGATTTTATGGCATTGCCTCATTTTGAAGGTGTACATCGTTTTATTCCCGCCTTATTACAGCATCGGGGTGTTCCCTTGTTATGTTACGCTGTGCATCACCGCCAACGTTTAAATGGATTCTCAAAATATACGAATTTAAACCGAGCTTTACTTGGCATCCGTGATTTATTGGGTGTAATGTGGTTATTAAATCGGATTCGCTTACCAAAAAAAATTACCAAATATTGAAGGGATAGAATGACCCTTTTTTCTAATACAGATCAGTCATTTCGTATGAGGGCAAGCCATTATCTGTGGCTTGCCTTATTTGTTTTTATGCTTTTTTTGCCTGGCCGTGCCAGCTTGCCCCCATTGGATCGCGATGAGGCACGTTATATGCAAGCCACATCTCAGATGATAGAAAGCAAGAATTATATTGATGTGAGGTTTCAAGATAAACCGCGTTATTTACAACCTGCTGGTATTTATTGGCTCGAAGCTATCGCTGTAAAAGCGACAAGTAATTTACATGACAAAGCTTTGTGGGCTTATCGTATTCCTTCGTTATTTTCCGCCGTTGGGGCTGTTTTATTGACGGTTTGGATTGGTAGTTTGCTGTTTGATTCCTATGTGGGGTTGTTGGCAGGACTATTCTTGGCTGTTTCGGTATTGCTAATGGCCGAGGGCCGAATGGCAACGATTGACACCACATTATTATTTTTTATTTTGCTTGCCCAAAGCAGTTTGGCCCGCTCATGGTTGGCAAGATTACAAACCCAAAAACTGCCTATTTCAGTAGCATTGATTTATTGGGGGGCTGTTGGATGTGGGCTAATGTTAAAAGGCCCTGTGGTTTTGATACCTACAATGCTTACCCCGATTGTTTTGGCATGGGTGCAAAAGGATAAATCTTGGTGGCAGCACTTGCGTCCTGCTTGGGGCTGGGTATTAACGTTATTTATCGTATTACCGTGGTGTATAGCCATTTGGATTGTAAGCGATGGTCAATTTTTTAGTAATGCCGTTGGTGTCAATTTTTTAGGAAAAGTGGCATCTGGTCAGCAAGCCCACGGATCCCCACCTGGTTTGTATATTTTGATTTTCTTAATTACTTTTTGGCCTGGTTCTTTATTCACGGCATGGTCTTTGCCGTTCATTTGGAAAAATCGCAAGTTAGATTCTATTAAATTTTTGTTGTGTTGGATTATTCCTCATTGGCTTATTTTCGAGGTCATCGCAACTAAATTGCCTCATTATGTTTTACCAACTTATCCCGCGATTGCTATTTTGACTTCTGCCGCATTGTGGGGGATTTCCAAAGATTGGCATGGGCCTGTGTCAAGGTGGGGTAGGGGGTTATTTCACCTTTATCTTGCTTTATGGGTTGTTGTTGGGACTATTTTGGCTGTTGGTGGGATTTGCTGGGCGTATTATATGTCTGGAATATGGTTCTGGGGGGCAATGATTGGGGCGGTAGGTGTTCTGACTTTAATTGCCTATGCAGTATATTGTATTGTCAAAGAGGACAATATTCAACGTGCGTCTGTGATTTCTATTGCTGCATCGTTAGTTGTTTATATTGAATTATTTGTTATTTTGATCCCAGGGCTTAGTTCTGAATGGTTGAGCAATAAAATTGCGAAAACGGTTGAGGTATTGAAACCTTGCGAACAAAGTGTGTTAGCTTCTGCTTCTTATTCTGAACCTAGTTTGGTTTTTTTAGTGGGTAAAGAAACGAAATTAATTAACCCTGAAAAAAGTGCTCAGTTTTTAAAAGATAATGCTGCTTGTGGTTTGGCACTTGTTGATCGAAAAAAAGAAGATAGCTTTAATAAAGCATTAGAAATGAATCATCTTCGGGTGAAAGAGTTGGGTCGTATCCACGGATTGAATTATTCCACAGGAAAAAAATTGGATCTAGGGTTATATAAAGTGGCTCCGTAAAAGAAAGATAAAAAAAGCGCTGTAAAAGCGCTTTTTTTAAAGTGGGTTTTCGTAATTTTTTAAAAGAGTAAAGAACGTAATAAGGGTTTAAGTAAAAAATTAATCAACATTAGTAAGATGGCAGGACTGAAGTCCATCATTCCAACGTTAGGTATTAATTGCCGAATGGCATTTAATGGAGGATCGCAAAGTTGGCTTAAAAGATTATAGATGTTTCCCATAAAGCCGTTATAGATATTGACAACTCCAAAACCATGTAAAAAACTAAAAACGCAATATAGTAATAAAATCAGCGTGTATACATTTAATAATGTATCGATTAGACCGTATAATTGCATCATTATATATTATTTCCCTTATTCATCTTCTTTCCTTTTTTCTTATATAAGCTAATTTTATAAATAGACAATTTTTTCTTAAGAATTTGCTCTAAATTTACTTTTATAACTAAAAAAGAACGATGTTGAGATATCGATTTTTCGTCATAATCTTAACAACTATTTTATTTATGAATTTTTTATATAAGCTTATTGAATTACGACCATAAAATTAGCTTTTTGTTTTGAGTATACAATGATTAATATATTTATTAATATGCTGATTATTAGGCCTATCTTTAGGTTTTACACATCGTTTTTTTTATTTAGTTTCGCTTTTTAATTCGTTTTATAATTGAACACGTTTCAAAAAATGAAATTATTTATTGCTAATTTAAGGTCTATATATGTTATATGGTAAAGTAACTAAGAGTGCACAAGCCTCTTTTGTAGGAATTAAAAAAATAATAACGAAATATATTTATCGGTTTGTAGAAGCATGCTTTTATAAAAGCTTGTAAAAGCAAATAACTACTGTTTTAAAGGAAATAGGGAAGAAAAGTGACAATAACAGATTCTTTCTTTACTAAATGGCACAAGGAGTGTGCTGTATTTCTTGTTTTATTATTGCCACTTACTGCATGTAAAAAACAGAAAGCTACTCAGCCAATACCGAATGCAAATTTTGTAACGGTTCATCCACAAGAGGTGGAATTATTAGTTGAGTTAACAGGACGTATTACCCCCATGCGGGTTTCAGAAGTTCGTCCCCAGGTTAACGGGTACCTTTATAAGCGACTATTTGAAGAAGGTACAGATGTCTTTCAAGGGCAACAATTATATCAAGTTGACCCTAGACCTTATCAAGCAGCATTAAAAAATGCTCAAGGAAAATTAAATAGCGATCTTGCAACATTTAGAGCTCAAACGTTAAAATTAAAACGTTATGCGCCTTTGAAAAATATGGATGCAGTTAGCCGTCAGGATTATGACGACACATTAGCCGCCCAAGAAGCAACAAAAGCTACGATCGAAAGTGATCGCGCCGCAGTCCGCCAAGCCGAATTAGATTTAGAATATACAGGAATCAATGCAACGATTTCAGGGCGGATCAGTCGCTCTATTAAAACGCAAGGTGCATTAATGGCAACTAACCAAGCAAATCCTGTTGCAATTATTACCCAACTTGACCCTGTTTTCGTAGATATTATTGAGCCCACTGTTGAGCAGTTGCGTCTACGCTCTCGTTTAGCAGATGGTAAGTTACAAACTCTGCGGGGATCGGCGCATGTTCCTATCGATTTGATTTTGGAAGATAATACCCGATATCCATTGCAAGCAAATCTATTGTTTACAGAAGTGGTTACAGATCAGGAAACAGGATCTGTTATCCAACGTGCAATTGTTCGTAACCCCGATAAATTATTATTATCTGGAATGTATGTACGTGCAATTATGCATGAGGGAATGCAAACGGCCTTTTTGGTTCCACAAGAAGGAATTATGAGAGCATTAGATAACAAGCCATATCTTTATATTATTAATAAAGACAATGTTATTGAACGCCGTGAGATTGGGTTGGAACGTTTGCAGGAAACTTATTGGGTTGTAACCAAGGGTATTCAAGCCGGTGATCGCGTTTTGGTTAGTAACCCAACATCATACAGTCCTGGTCAAAAAGTAAAAGCAGAAGAAGGGCGCACCCCCGTCGGTGAAGTGCCAATTTAAGTTGTTATATCTGGAATTTTAATATGTCGTTGTCGCGTTTTTTTATCGACAGGCCTATCTTTGCTTGGGTAATTGCTATTCTTATCTCGATGATTGGAATGATTGCAATTATAACATTGCCCATTGCTCAATGGCCTGCCATTGCCCCTCCACCTATTACTTTAAGTTTTACTTATCCAGGTGCAACAGCTGATACAGTTCAAAGAACGATCATTGATCCTGTCAGTCAGAATCTGTATGGTTTGGATAATATGGAATATATGTCAACGGTTGCCAACGCCGATGGTACTGCAACAATTACGTTGACTTTTTCCCAAGGTACGAACCCTGACGTTGCGCAGGTGCAGGTTTTGAACCGTGTGGATGTTGCACGTTCTTTATTACCGTCTACTGTGGCTTTGCAAGGTATTCGTATTTCAAAATCCAATAAAAGTAATATGATGATCTTTGCTATTCAATCTTCAGATAACACCATGAACGAAGGTGCGTTGGGTGATCTGTTGGCAAGTGATGTGCAAAATCCAATTACTCGATTAAACGGATTGGGAGATTATACGCCCTTTTCTTCTGAATATGCGATGCGCGTATGGCTGGATCCTGATAAGTTGCATGATTATCAACTTAATCCAACGGATGTGATGAATGAGATTGCCTCTCAAAACTCTGAGCAGCCTTTGGGTGAATTTGGTAAATTACCAGCATTACCTGATCAACGTTTTGATATTTATACAGGGGGCGTTAGACGTCTTGTAACCCCTGAGGAATTTAAAAATATTGTTATCAAAACACAAACAAATGGTGCTCGTATTCGGTTAAAAGATGTGGCCGAAGTAGGCCTTGGCCCAATGACCTATCAACCTGTTGGTTTGTTAAATAACAGCCCTGTTGCGGCATTTGGTGTAAAATTGGCCCCTGGTGCCAATCAGTTGGCATTGGCAGATGCCATTCATGCCAAAATTAAAGAGCTTTCTAAATATTTTCCACCGAATACAACATATCGTTATCCTTTGGATACGTCTGAATTCGTTATTGAATCAATGGAAGAGGTGGTTGAAACCCTTGTCATTGCGATTATTTTGGTGATCGTGGTTATGTATGTGTTTCTACAGAATTTAAGGGCAACATTTGTTCCGACAATTGCTGTTCCTGTAGTTTTATTAGGAACATTCGCAATATTAGAAATGGCAGGGTTTTCGATCAATACCTTAACCATGTTAGCCATGGTGCTGGCCATTGGGTTATTGGTTGATGATGCTATCGTTGTGGTTGAAAACGTTGAACGTGTGATGGAAGAGGATCATAGCGATCCTAAATCTGCAACCCAAAAATCAATGGATCAAATTAGTGGCGCCCTCGTTGGTATTGCATTGGTATTATCTGTTGTCTTTATTCCTATGGCATTCTTTAGTGGTTCTGCTGGGGTGGTTTATCGTCAATTTTCGATTAGTATTGTCGCTGCGATGGGGTTATCTGTTGTAGTTGCATTGATTTTTACCCCTGCACTATGTGCAACGATCCTAAAGGCTAAAGAAAAAGGTGAAAAACATGGCTGGTTTTTCACTAAATTTAACTCTGGCTTTGAAAAAATGGTCAATGGATACATCAAAGGGGTGAAGGGTATGATTCATCATACTCGGATTACCATGATCGTATATGTTGGATTGACTGCGGGTGCATTAGCTATTTTCCATGCGCTGCCAGAAGGGTTTTTGCCAGATGAAGATCAAGGGGTTGTTTTCACACAGGCTTCGTTAAGCCCTGGTGCATCAGCTGCTATGACAGCAGGTGTAAATAAAAAAATCACAGATTATTTCATTAATAAAGAAAAGAAATATGTAGATTTCGCATTTACCGCTGTTGGATTTAACTTTGGTGGGCAGGCACAAAGTGCTTCTTTTGGTGTTGCCCGTTTAAAAGACTTTCATCTACGTACAGGGAATCCAGAAGCGTCTGCGCAAGCGATTGCAACAAGAGCGATGAGGGCGTTATCCGCGGTTCCTGGTGCTAATATTTTGGCATTTATTCCCCCTCCAGTTATGGATTTAGGGTCTGCGACTGGGTTTGACTTTGAATTACAAAATCGTGGGCATTTAGATGATGTTGCTTTTGCAAAAGCAAGGGATCAATTGTTAAAAAAAGCTAGGGCAGATCATCGTTTGGTTGCTGTACGTGCTAATGGGCTTCCTGATGCTCAACAGTATTATTTCAATATTGATCGAGACAAAGCTCATACCCAAGGGGTTAGCATTGATGATATTAACCAGACATTATCGATTGCTTTAGGGTCCTCTGATGCAGGTTTGTTCAATCTTAGAGGCCGTGTTAAGCATGTTTTCGTGCAGGGTGAAATTAAATCCCGTATGGCCCCTGATGATTTACGTCGTTGGTTTGTTCGTAACAATAATGGTAATATGGTGCCTTTAACCGCTTTTGTCAGTGGTGAATGGAAAATGACCTCTCAAAAGGTTGAGACTTATAACGGTTATCCTTCTTATGAAATCATGGGACAGGGGGCACCAGGTATTAGTACTGGTACTGCAATGAAGATTATTGAAGGTTACGCTGATGAATTAGGCAAGGGGATTGGCTATGAATGGACAGGAATGTCGTTTGAGCAAGTTAAATCCTCAGGGCAAGCAGGTAAACTTTACGCTGTGTCTATATTAGCGGTCTTTTTATCTTTGGCTGCGTTGTATGAAAGCTGGGCTATTCCGTTTGCTGTGCTCTTAGTTGCGCCTTTGGGTATTATTGGGGCCGCAGCAGCAACCTATCTGCGTGGGATTGATAATGACATCTATTTTCAAGTTGGGTTGTTAACGACGGTTGGATTGGCTGCGAAAAACGCGATTTTGATTGTTGAATTTGCCAAAGAGCATTTTGATGCTGGTAAAACACTAGAAGAATCCGCAGTTTTAGCAGCAAGGGAACGTATTCGTCCGATTTTAATGACGTCTTTGGCGTTTGTTATTGGGGTTGTTCCTTTGGCAATTGCGAAAGGGGCTGGTGCAGCCAGCCATGTAGCCATTGGTACCAGTGTTGTTGGTGGGGTGATTACGGCAACGTTGTTGGCACTATATTTCGTGCCGGTTTTCTTTATCGTTGTATTGAATTTATTTAAAGTCAAACCACACCCACTTAATCAAAATACTGTAGCGACCAACCAGGAACGGGAATAAGAGAATGGTTATAAAACGCAACAAGGTTTTCATAAAATCCTTGCAAGGAGCGGTTGTATCCTTGATGTTAATATCGGTTGCTGCATGTAACATGAGCCCTGAATATAAGCGTCCTGATGCATCGATTGCAAGGGATTGGCCCATTGGGCCATCCTATGGACCACCGCTTACACAGGGGGCAAAATTACCACAGGCTTATAATGTGGGATGGAAAGTTTTTTTCCGTGATCCTGTGTTAAGTCAGTTGATTGCAATGTCTTTGTCAAATAACCGTAACTTGCGTGAAGCGATTGAAAATATTACAGCCAGTCACGCCAGTTACATCCGGCAAAGGGGTGAGATTTTCCCAACAATCGATGCAAATGCAGGGGCTTCTTATCAAACAAGCCCCGGTAAAACATTTGGTGTCGGTGGGGCAAGGTCAGTTCACTCTAATTCGCTTTCAACAGGGCTTGGTATTTCGAACTATGAAATTGATTTGTTTGACCATGTTCGCAGTTTGACCCGAGCTGCCAGAGAAAGTTATTTAGCACAACAAGAAAACACTATTTCTGTGCAAATATCTTTAATCAGTGAAGTTGCAAATACGTATATGGCGTGGCTTGCGGATATGGATAGTTTACGAACCATCCAACAAAGTATCCAAAATCGCCAAAGTAATTTAAATTTAATCAAGGGTATGCATAGATACGGTCAACAAAACGCTCAAGCTGTTGCTCAAGCTGTTGAATTACTGCAAGAGGCTAAAAGTCAAGAGCAAGTTTATTTAAATACTGTTGCAAATGATATGAATAGCTTGACCTTGTTGGTGGGGCAACCAATCCCAGCTTCTGTGTTACAGTCCGTTGGGCCTAACCCTTCTTTGGATCAATTTGTATCGATGCCAGAAGTTGCATCTGGTCTGCCTTCAGATCTGTTGGAACGTCGTCCTGATATTCGCCAAGCGGAACATTTGTTAAAAGAAGCAAATGCAAATATTGGATATGCACGTGCTGCATTTTTCCCTTCTATTCAGTTAACAACAAGTGGAGGGACTGCAGGTAGTACTTTTGCACAGATGTTTGGGCCTTATTCTGCTGCATGGTCTGTAATGCCCAAAATAACGGTGCCGCTCTTGGATGAAGGTCAGAACTTGGCTCAGTTAAGAACGGCGAAGGCAAAGGCTCGCGCTGCTGCTGCTCATTATCAATATGTTGTTCAGACCGCTTTTAAAGAGGTTGCCGACTCATTATCTGCCAGAGCCACTTTAAAGGAAAAATGGGGGGCTGATATTGAAAATGTCAAAGCCAGTCAGAAAGATTACCAACTTTCATTTGCGCGTTTTAAAAATGGGATTGATAGTTACTTGAGTACTTTGGTTGCACAAAGAACGTTATTGACGGCAAAGGTCTCAGCCATCCAATCTCGTTTGCAGTATATGCAAAGTCTTTCTACATTATACAAAACGTTGGGTGGTGGTTGGAGTGCTGATACAGATTATCAGTCTTCTGCAATCAATACTGCAAGCACGACATCTTCGATCGTAAAAAAATAAACTTATATTTTTGATTATAAAGGGGCATACCTTGTATTGAGGTATGCCCTTTTTTTGTAGTTGTAAATTCTTGCTTCAAGATATTGAGATACTGTTTGTAAGTTTAGTTTTACTGATTATTTAGTGATGGTAGGTTTAGGTTGTGCATATTTCACATTTATTGCACGGCTTTAGGTTAACAATATTATTTTAAATAATTATTTCAATCACAAGTGCTACAGAGCGATATTTGGCTGCATAGATTCATTATAAAAATTATTATAGCAGTCATATGCTACTTTATTCATATGCATTAAGGCGTGGAGAGGTTTACCCACGATTTTAATGTAGTTGATATCCTTAGTATCGTAATATTCATAATAACTTTAATACTTGTATATTTATAATAAAAATAAGTAAAAATTTAAATTTAAAAATAAATAATCTTATATGATATAATATATATCATAAATATTATTTACATTTACTATGTATATACTATTTTTTTATAAATTTTTTTATATTTTATTTAATTTTAAGGTTTTTTATGAAGAATATTTGTACAGACCCAAGTATTACAGGGCCAAATTTGAAATTTAATTTAGGCGATCATGATGGACAATTAATTCAGCATCCCAATTTGCCCAATATGGAAGGTGGAAAAGATCAAGATTGGTGGTTTTTACAGTGGCACACCCCAACCTCTGATGTTTTCGATCCTTCCCAACCGATTATGAATAACCCTGCTGATTATGATGCTCTTTTGGGAGATGCTTTATATTCATGGCATACTGGAAATTCAGAAGAATCGAGTGGGTTAGTCGTTTATGGACCAGAAAAAGATTATACATATAGATTATCCGTAAATGGTGGAAATATTCGAGACGTATTTCTTTCGTATTATGTGAAAGGACGATCTTTTACGTTCGATCATTTAATTAAATTATCTGTTTATCAACGGATACGTACGGTTAGTGTTGGTCAAGGATTTGGTGCGGCATATACAGGTAATTGTTTTACAGTCGTTTTTAATGATCCTGAATCCCCTTACTATAATACTGACCTTCCTGTTTTTGGAATGTTTTTGCAGGTTATGTTATCAGATAGTCGCGGTGAACCTTCGGGATACACAAATATTTCGAAAGGGAATTACTCTGGGGCAATATTTAATGCAAATTCCTATCATAATGGTCGTGATGGCATTAATGATGCTGCTCGCCAGTATATCCTTTTTAAAGAAGATAAAGGGGAATTGCATCATGTAGAAATTAATTTAAATCAAGCTTTGTTGCAAATGGCTAAATATATGGCTGACAAAGATCCTGATAATGCTGCAATTTTTTTGGATATGAAAAATTGGTCATTAGGTAGTTATTATACAGGTCCAGAATCTGATTCTGTGGGGAATGCAATGTCTGTTGATACTGCTCATCCTATCTTGACATACGATGAAAGTCAGATTTTTTCTGCATCATCGCCTGAGGGGCAAATACAGATTATTGATAATGGTGATTATGGATATTATACGAATGCATTTAAAACTGTAACGTTACCATCAATCAAGAACAAAATTATTTATATTCCTAATAATTTGCCCAATCATCGAAAATATGAGGTCACCAGTAATGGGAATGATACGATTGATACAACGAATCTTAATTCTGATTATGAAGTGGTGATAAACGCAAATAATAAATCTTATAGTACAGTTATCACAGGGGATTGTAAAAACACGATTTATCTAAACGGGGATTATACATATATCCGCAATATTAGCGGTCAAAATGATATTTATTGTCAAGGACAACAATATTATAATTCTATGACGTTTTTTGATGGTTCTGTTAATATATATAGTCATGCTGGTCGCTTTAATGTTCTTGACAGCGGAAAAAAAACTTCGAAGCTGGTATTAAATGCTGGGAAGGGGTTTATTTCCTATTCTGTAAATGATGGTCAAGGTTCAGTATTGGTTAAAGGTGCCACCACTGATGAGACTGCTGGTGGGTCGCAACATATTTATGGAGGATATGCATTTCAGGAACGAACTATTCGTGTTGTTGGTGGTTTAACAAATCAAACAATTCAGACCGGCGTTGAGAATTTTGAGGTAATAAGTAGTCTAGAAGGGAAGGCCAAAGATTATACAACTTCAATTATAGTGACAGGTGGGCGTTTAGAATATTCATCAGGTAATTGCGATGCAACATTTGATAACCAAGATGGATATTTGAACATTCAGTTAAACCATATAAATAACTACCAGATTTCAACGAATATGCAGGGTAATGCTATTACAGAAATCAATTCAAAAAATCTCTTAATTGCTACTTTATATAATGTTAATCAAAGTGACCTGTTAGTGTCTTACAAAGATAACAATGCGTATATTGCAAACAAAAAAAGCAAAGCACAATGTATAATTTTAAATAGAAAAAATGTTTCGTTGGCACAAATAGAACCTAATAAGGTTAATATTGTATTTTAATGAATTAGAGTAATCTTGAACGTAATCTAATTTTAAGATTAAAAGTTTTCACGTAAATATACGTGAAAACTTTACTGTGCAAATTAGTCGTCAGTTAATAGGGCTTGCTTCAAAGCGAAATTCCACCCTTTTATTTTTTTTGTTCTTTCGTCTTCTTTCATATTGGATCGGAAGGTGGATCCTTGTGCCCAGTGTTGGGAGACATCGGAAAGATCGTTCCAAATGCCACTGGCCATTCCCGCTAAATAGGCTGCTCCCATGGCGGTGGTTTCGATATATGATGGTCTTTCAACCGTAATATTCATAATATCAGCTAGGAATTGGCAGAACCAATCATTGGCTGACATGCCTCCATCGACACGAATGGTCATGATGTCGCTGTTGCTGTCTTTTTTCATTGCTTTGCCTAAATCATAAGTTTGATAAGCAATGGATTCCAGGGCTGCTCTGGCAACATGGGCTGCGGTTGCATTAAAGGTTAACCCTGTGATTAGTGCTTTGGCATTGGGGGCCCAATGGGGGGCACCTAACCCCACGAAAGCAGGAACCATATAGACTTCGTGGTTATTTTCAACTTGTGTTGCCATGTCATTGGTTTGTGAAGCGTGGGTAATTAACCCAATACCATCACGCAGCCACTTGATTGCAGCACCTGCAACAAAAATAGAACCTTCTAATGCGTAGGTTGGTTTACCATTTAATCGATAGGCTGTTGTGGTTAGCATACGATTTTGAGAGATCACCATTTGATCCCCTGTATTTAACAACATAAAGCACCCTGTACCATAGGTTGCTTTGGTCATACCTTGTTCAAAACAGGCCTGACCAATTAAAGCTGCTTGTTGATCGCCAGCCATGCCCATAATGGGAATAGCGTGTCCAAACAATTCAGAATTTGTTGTTCCAAATAATGTACTATTATCTTTAACTTCTGGTAGTAGAGATTCAGGGATATTAAAGATTTTCAAAAGCTCGGGATCCCAAGATTGTGTTTTGATATTAAATAACAACGTACGGCTGGCATTGGTGGCGTCCGTTGCGTGCACTTTGCCGCCTGTTAAACGCCATAATAAAAAACTGTCGATAGTACCAAAGGCCAATTCTCCACGTTCTGCACGTGCACGTGCATTTGCAACATTATCCAATAGCCATGCCAGCTTTGTTGCCGAAAAATAAGGGTCTAGCAATAATCCTGTTTTTTCATGAATGGTTTGTTCTATCCCCGTGGCTTTTAATTTTTGGCAATATTCACTGGTACGCCGATCTTGCCAGACAATGGCATTGTATAGAGGTTTCCCAGTGGCTTTGTCCCATAAGACAACGGTTTCACGTTGGTTGGTGATGCCAATGGCTGCAATTTCAGAAATTTTGTTATCTAATTTGGCTTCGCTAATCGCTGTTTTGATGGTGAAAATGGCATCATTCCAGATGTCTTCTGGATTATGCTCTACCCATCCCAGTTTAGGGTAATGTTGAGGGAATTCACGTCTGCTGACGGATAAAGCCTGGCCAGTAGGGGTGAAGATAATACTGCGTGTTGATGTTGTTCCTTGATCCAATGCGATAATATATTGAGCTTTGCGCATATTGTTTGTCCATCCACTGTGAATTATAAGAGTTCTTAAATTGGGCGAGGTAAGAAAGGTCTGATTAATAATTGGTATGCGCCACCCCCAACAATGCCGCCAATTAACGGGCCACAGATGGGTGCCCACCAATAATTTGGTAATCCAGGAAATGCTGCTGGCCCCCATCCCATTAAATAGATAAAAATTCTGGGCCCTAAATCCCGAGCAGGATTAATTGCCCACCCTTCCAGATATCCTGCTGATGCACCAATGGCTGCAACAACTAGACCAATCATAAAGGCACCACTATTTGCCTGAGGTGCCACGGTATTATAACTTTCTGTAATGGCAAAAATACAAAAGACCAAAAAGGCAGTAAGTAAAATCTCATTAAAAAAAGCATGGATCGGCGTTATAGAAAGCCCAGGAGAGGTTACAAATACACCTGCCCCCCCACCTAAAACACGGGTGATATGGTGAACTTCATTATAATGATCAATGACAGAGTAGTATAAACAATAAACCAAAACAGCCCCGCAGATGCCACCCAGTATTTGCGCCAAACAATAAGCGGGTACTTTTTTCCATGCAAATCCACGATACAAGGCCAGTGCTAATGTAACCGCAGGATTAGCATGGGTTCCACTGATGCTGCCTGTTGCATATATTGCAAATGTCACAGATAATCCCCATGCAATAGCTACCCCCCAATACGCATTTTGATAAGGGCTGGGATCATACATCAGCAACATTGCTGCAGCAGAGCAGCCAATGAAAATAATAATAGCTACTGCAATGGCCTCTGATATCAGTTCACCAATAAATTGTTTTGTAGTGGGCATAATAATTAGCTTTCTGAATATTAAGAAAGAGCTTACTGATTTTTGTCTTGAAGATAGCGTTCAAGGGTGCTTTGCTCTTCTTTTGAAAAATACAATCCTAGTTTTGTTCTTCTCCATAAAATATCTTCAGCAGTTATAGCCCATTCATGCTCGACCAGATAATCAACTTCGCGTTGGGTTAATCCATGTCCAAAATCAATGCCTAATTCTTCTTTGCTGGTTGCTTTATTCAATAAGACAAATGCATCCGTTCCATATCCATGGGCAATGCGTTTTGCAGTAGCCTCATCAAGGAAAGGGACAGTCTTACGAAAGTTATTGTAAAAGAGGTTGAAATCACCATTGGTTATATTTCCCCCAGGCAAAGGTTCAGAGTCTGTCCATGCTTTGCGGCTGTATTTAAAATATGGGGATAATTGTTCCATACTATGTTCTGCTAGACGACGATACGTGGTAATTTTCCCACCGAAAATTGATAATAATGGGGCAAGCCCTGCGTCATGATTTAAATCCAAATGATAATCTCTGGTTACCGCAGAAGCATTGCTGGAGGCATCGTCATAAAGTGGGCGCACGCCTGAATAATCCCAAATAACATCTTCAGGGGTAATTGAGGTTTTAAAATAGTTGTTAATGGAGTTGCATAAATAGCTGGTTTCATTGCCATCAATGCTGGGTAGAGCATTAGGTGATTTGTCCCAAGGAATATCGGTCGTACCAATTAAAGTAAATTCATCATGATAAGGAATGGCGAAAACAATTCGTTTATCTTCATTTTGCAGGATGTATGCTTGTGGGCCCTCGAACAGTTTTTTTACAACGATATGACTGCCTTTGACCAAGCGAACATTCATTTTGCTGTGAACGTGTAATCTTTCCTTTAATATATCTGCAACCCAAGGACCAGCAGCATTGACAATGGCTTTTGCTTTAATGGTCGAGGTCGTTTGCATTCTATTGTCTTGCAAGGTTGCCGTCCAAAAGCCTCCTTCGCGTTTTGTGGTTAATAAGGTTGTTTGTGTACGGATTTCTGCACCTAGATGATGGGCACCTTTGGCATTTAAAATGGTTAAACGACTATCATCAACAGCGCAGTCAGAATAGGTAAAGCCCTTTTTAATATCGTTACGTAAGGCTTTGCCGTAGGGGGATTGTTGCAAGGCAATCAGTTTTGAGTTGGGCAGCTTTGGATGGCATGCAAGATGGTCATACATAAATAATCCCATACGGATCATCCAAGCAGGGCGTACTGCATTGCGATGAGGCAGCACAAAAACCAAGGGATGAATAATATGAGGGGCCAATCCTAGTAATCGTTCACGTTCCTGTAGGGCTTCTCTAACCAGTCTAAATTCATAATATTCGAGATAGCGTAATCCGCCATGGATCAATTTCGTACTGGCAGAGGATGTATGCTGTGCAAGATCGTCTTTTTCAACTAATAATACTTTCAATCCACGCCCTGCTGCGTCACGGGCAATTCCAGTACCATTGACCCCTCCACCAATAATCAAAAGATCATAAGTTGTTTGGTCTGTCATAAGTATCTCCTGTTTTTTCTTACTCTTTTATTTGTTTTGTTCATCTTTAATTTCAAATAAATTCACGAGAATTTGTATCATGTTTTTAAGAATAGATTATTAATATCATTATTTTAACGGGGTTGGATACAGACTGGGTATTGTTAATATGATGGCGAAATGGGTTGTTAACGTTAGAAGATATTATGGGAAAGAATGATGTTATTAAAGGATAAAGTTGTTATCATTACTGGGGCTTCGCGGGGGATCGGTCGTGCGGTTGCGCTCGAGTGTGCTCGACAAGGGGCAAAGCTTGTCATTGGTCACAGCGGTCGTGCATCGGGTTTGGCTGCTGCAAAAAATGTAGTATCCGAGATTCAAGATTTAGATAAGCAAGCAATCGAGGTTGGTGGTGATGCGGCGGATTTAGATACTGGTGATCGGTTGATTGATGCGGCGGTTTCAACCTTTGGTAAGGTGGATGTGTTTGTTAATAATGCGGGGATTTGTCCGTTCCATTCTTTTTTAGACATGCCCAAAGAAGTGTACATGCAAACAGTGAACACCAATTTAAATGGGGCTTATTTCGCAGTCCAAGCAGCTGCTAATCAAATGAAAAAACAAGGGAAAGGTGGGTCAATCATTGCGATCAGTTCTATCAGTGCATTAGTCGGTGGGGCAATGCAAACGCACTATACCCCAACCAAGGCAGGTTTATTATCGTTAATGCAATCTTGTGCTGTGGCGCTGGGGCCATATAACATTCGGTGTAATGCCGTTTTACCAGGAACCATTGCCACAGATATTAATAAGGAAGATTTATCCGACCCTGATAAATTAGCCTATATGCGCAGTCGTACCTGCTTGGGGCGGTTGGGGGAACCCGATGATTTGGCGGGGCCTGTCGTATTTTTGGCATCGGATATGGCTCGATATGTAACAGGGGCTTCATTATTAGTAGACGGCGGGTTATTTGTAAATTTACAATAAGAACTAGGGATATAATTGTTTTTGATCACAAGGTATTGACGTGTTAAGGCATAAAATTACCTTGTGTTTTTTTATAAATTGCATATAGAATTTTATTTCTAAATAGATGTATTTTTTTAATAAAATGAAAAATATTTTCTAAATTATAAATGATAATTGGTCAGGAGTAAAATTATATGCCCAGCAACGTCATAGGCCACTTGATTAATGGTGAACAGATACAAGATACAGCACATACCCAAGATGTGTACAATCCATCAACAGGGGCTGTCAGTAAAAAAGTAGCGTTAGCTGCAAAAGAAACAGTAGAAAAGGCTATTGCTGCGGCACAAGATGCATTTCCTGAGTGGAGAGATACATCCCCTTTAAAACGGGCACGGATTATGTTTCGTTTTAAAGAATTATTAGAAAAAAATGCTGATAAGATTGCTCATTTAATTGGCGAAGAACATGGTAAAATTATACATGATGCCAGAGGAGAGTTACAACGAGGAATCGAGGTCGTTGAATATGCTTGTGGGGCACCTGAATTATTAAAGGGCGAGTTCACCAAAAATGTAGGCACCAATATTGATGCATGGAGTGATTTTCAACCTTTGGGGGTTGTTGCTGGGATTACACCTTTTAATTTTCCAACCATGGTGCCGCTATGGATGTTTCCACTGGCGATCGTATGTGGAAATACGTTCGTTTTGAAACCTTCCGAACGTGACCCAAGTTCAACATTTTACATTGCAGAATTATTATACGAAGCAGGATTACCCAAAGGGGTTTTAAATGTTGTGAATGGTGGTAAGGAAGCAGTTGATACGTTATTAGAGGATAAACGGGTGCAAGCGATCAGCTTTGTCGGGTCGACCCCAATCGCTGAGTATATTTACAAAACGGCTGCGGCCAATGGGAAAAGATGCCAAGCCTTGGGCGGGGCAAAAAACCATGCCATCGTGATGCCTGATGCAGATCTGGATAATGTTGTTAGTTCTTTATTGGGGGCTGCGTTTGGATCATCTGGCGAACGTTGTATGGCATTATCCGTTGCAGTGACTATTGGTGATGAAATGGGGGACAAACTTGTCCAAGAGTTAAGCAAAGCCATGAAAACCTTAAAATTAGGGGCTTATTCAGAGGCTAGTAATGATTTTGGTCCAGTAATCACCAAGCAACATCAAGAAAAAATTATCGGTCACATTACCAGTGCTGAACAACAAGGGGCCAAGATCATTGTTGATGGTCGTCATATAAAAGTTAGTGGATATGAAAACGGTTTTTTTGTGGGGGCCACACTGATTGATCATGTTAATGCACAAATGGATAGCTACAAGGCAGAGATTTTTGGCCCAGTACTACAAGTTATTCGCGTTGAAACGATGGAACAAGCCATGAAGTTGATCAACGAGCACGAGTATGGAAATGGTACCTGTATTTACACCCGAGATGGCGAGGCTGCTCGTTATTTTTGTGATCATATTCAGGTGGGTATGGTTGGTGTCAATATTCCCTTGCCTGTGCCTGTGGCATATCACAGTTTTGGGGGATGGAAACGCTCTTTATTCGGAGATTTACATATTTATGGTCCTGATGGGGTACGTTTTTATACAAGACGTAAAACTGTTACTCAACGTTGGCCTTCTTCTGGTGTGCGTGAGGGCAGTCAATTTTCAATGCCAACGATGAATTAGGTATTTTAAAAACCTTACATTATGTATGTGTAAGGTTTTTCATTTATTGATTGTTTTGACTAGGTTTAATCGTTGGAGCGGTTTTGAAAGGGATATAAAGTAATAGGTAATTAGGCTCTCTTAAATTTTTTCCATGATTAAATCCTGGTAATCTTTCCCATTGGCCTGCGACGACATAAATCCCTTGGTTATTTGTTGCAATACCATCTGGCCAGTCAAGGCGCGGGTCACGGGCAACGAGGTCAAAATGGCCATCTGGCCAACGACGCCATATACTATTATGTTCTCCATTGGTGGTATAAATGCGATCTTGTTGATCACTGGCTAAACCATCTGCGAATCCTTTTTCTCCTAGATCTTGAACATTTTTTTTCAAATTATCTTCCGTCACTTTAAAGTCGGATAAGATGGCGGTGGGGATTGCATATAAACGACGACTGGTTAGCGGTGCAAAGTACAGGGTTTTTGAATCTTGGCTTAGGGTAATTCCATCGGCACCACCCACAGGGAAAGTTGGATTTTTGGGGTCATATAAACGTGGTTTCCCTGCCAAATATGCAACAAATCCTTTTTCTGGTTGAGTGGATTTATGATTGGTTAGGACTCTGCGTTGTTGACCAGTTGCAATATCCACAATTACCAGAGCAGGTGAGGTTCCAAAGGAAGAGTCTGTGATATAGGCAGTACCTTGTTTGCCATGGCTTAAATCAACACGCAGATCATTAAGATGGCTATCTTGTAACAATGCAGGGGCATGAATAGGGATGGAAGCAATAATTTTTCGAGTATTAATATCAAACCCTACTACTTTGGCTGCACCGTCAGGGATGCCGTGAATACCAGCACGTTTTCCGTCATCGATAACCCACAGATTGTTTTTTTTATCCAAAGTAATACCGTGTACAGAAATTAACCGATCTTTAAGTGGAAGATCAGAAGGCATACTTGTCTCTTTATTAGGAAAAGGAACACGTTTTCCATCAACAATTTCAGCAAGGGTAGAATCCGTATGATTTTGAGCATGACGGGGGAAGCTAATAAATAATCTACCAGAATTAGTCACCGCAACGCCTGATGGGCCAGGATCTGTAAATTGGTCAATGACCATTATATTTCCGTAAGGTACAGAGGATGGATCACCCGTATCCCCCAAAGGGGCTGCTTGACCGGTGATTGGTCCTTGGGAAAAGATAAGCAGTGCAGCAGCAATAATTTTTTTCATTATACTTTTCTTATCTTGATAAAATGATTGAGTTAATCAAAAAATAAAACAAGTTATAAGATGGTATATCGAATCTTGTCTTTTGACGATTGGATTTTTAAAAAAGCTGCCCTTCATAAAAATGAAGGGTATAAAGGGCTATAAACTATTCCAACCATCTTGACGTAAGACACTGCCTGCTAGATATAGACTGCCACAAATTAAAATGCGTACAGGATTATCAGTTTGACTTTTGATGATTGATAGGGCTTGTTTAACCGTCCCCCCAGCAGTGGCTGTATATTGAGATGCCTTAATAATTTCTGGGATGGGCATAGCCAAATGTTGATCAGGTTCTACAACCGCCTGAATAGAAGTACATAACGGTAAAAGAGGGGACAGATAATCCTGAACGTTTTTACTATCTTTCATTCCAACAATGATATGTAGAGGCCTATCTTGCCATTGAGTTTTGATCATATCCGCCAGGATTTTCCCCGCATCTGGGTTATGTCCCCCATCAAGCCATAATTCGCTATTTATTGGAATATACTGGGTTAACTGGCCGTGTAATTGTTGCAATCGAGCAGGCCATTGAGCATTGGCAATTCCTTGCCAAGCACGATCTGGAATCGCAAGTTTACTGGTTCTTAATGCTGCTGTGGCAAGCCCTGCATTGCGACATTGATGCGCCCCCAGTAAACTAGGCATAGGTAATTTTAGGCTTCCTTGCTCATCAGTATAGGTTAACTGGTTATAAGAAGGGGTAATATCCCATTCTTGCCCTTTAATGCGACAAGGGGCAGATAAAGATTGTGCAATATCTCGTAAAACATGCAATGCTTGGGGGTCTTGTTGATCACAGACAACAGGCACATTTGCTTTAATAATGCCTGCCTTTTCCATCGCAATTTTATCAATACTGTTACCTAAAAATGCTTCATGATCCATAGAAATGGAAGTAATAACACTTACCAAAGGGGTAATGACGTTGGTTGCATCAAAACGTCCCCCAAGCCCAACTTCAATGATTGCTAAATCAGCAGGGTATTTTGCAAATAATACAAAGGCTGCGGCTGTTAATACTTCGAAAACTGTAATGGGTTGATTGTTGTTAATGCGTTCAATGTCGATTAAGGTTTCTGACAACTCTGCTTCGCTGACCAGTTGCCCTGCAATTCGAAAGCGTTCCGTAACGTCAACAAGATGAGGTGAGGTGGAGACGTGAATTTTCCACCCTGCTGCTTCTCCTATTGCTCGTAAAAAAGCACAAGTGCTGCCTTTTCCATTGGTTCCCGCTACGTGAATAATAGGAGGAAGGTTGCGTTCAGGATTTCCTAAATCTGTTAAAAGCCGTTTTAAACGATTTAAAGATAAATCAATTAAAGCAGGATATAATCGATTAAGACGTTCTAGAATTTGCCCAGATCGACCTGAAAATTCCGTTAAAATAGGAGAAGATACAGAAGACATAAAGAATTATGCTACTTTTTCAGAAGGTTGCGTTTTATGACAGAGTAAGCGTAAGATTTTGGATAAAGTCGGACGCAATTCTGAACGTTTTGCGACGATATCAATCATTCCATGTTCTACTAGATATTCAGAGCGCTGAAACCCTTCGGGCAGTTTTTCATGCACTGTATTTTCAATAACGCGTGGGCCAGCAAAGCCAATTAACGCATTGGGTTCAGCAATATGAACATCACCAAGCATAGCAAATGAAGCGGTTACCCCCCCAGTGGTTGGGTTTGTAAAAACCACGATATATGGAATTTGTGCCTCTTTTAACATTTCTACAGCAATAACAGTTCTGGGCATTTGCATGAGGCTTAACATCCCCTCTTGCATTCTGGCCCCACCAGAGGCAGTAAAGACAATTAATGGTGATTTGTGCAATAATGCCAATCGTGCCGCAGCAATAAAGCCTTCGCCAAAAGCTGCACCCATGGTACCAGCCATGAATTCAAAAGCCATAATGGCAACAACAGCTTTTTGTCCTTCGATAGTGCCGTGTGCGACAGCAATAGATTCGTCAAGCTGTGATTTACTTTTGTTTTCTTTTAATCGATCCGTATATTTTTTCTTATCTTTAAATTGTAATGGATCGACCGCGGCTTTGGGTAAATCAAGACGAGTGTAAGAATCTTTATCGAATGTCCATTCAAAGCGTTGTGCAACTGAGGCACGCATATGATGATCGCAGTGTGGACAGATATTCAGATTTTTTTCTAAATCTTTGATTAACAGCATTTGACCGCAGTCTTCACAGTTTTTCCAAAGATTATCAGGCACGTCTTTTTTTAAAAAACCCTGGATCTTAGGACGAACATATTCGGTAAGCCAACTCATTTACATAAACCTCTTCTTTTTGGTTTTGTTATTAATATGGAATAAATTATTGTTTAACCACGCTGTGGGTGCCCTGGGCAAGCAATTTTGTATGATTAATGACTTTGGATACAGTATCTTGGGTAGGACGATTATTTTCATCCAGTGTAGATGCCAGTGTTTTTAATAACGCTGAGGCAACTACGGCTCCATCTGCAATTTTTACTGCATTGGCTGTTTGTTCTGGCGTTGATAATCCAAATCCAATAGCAATAGGCAGATTTGATACAGCGCGTAAATGAGGAATAGCTTTTTTCAAGTCGTCATAAGTTGCGGTTTTAGTCCCAGTAACGCCTGCAATGCTGACATAATAGATAAATCCAGAAGCATCTTTCAAAATCATTTTCAATCGTTCAGGAGAGGTTGTAGGTGCAACTAAATGAATAATATCGATGTGGTTTTGTTTGGCATAAGTTTGGATATTATCCATTTCTTCTGGCGGCATATCAACGATAATTAATCCATCAACGCCTGCTTGGGCGGCATCTTGACAAAAACGTTCGTAGCCATAATGTTCGATAGGATTTACATATCCCATCAGAATAATAGGGGTATGTTGATTCTCTGTACGAAAATCAGAGACCATTTGCAGCGTTTTCTTCATGGTTGCCCCTGCCTTTAGGGCGCGGTTGGCAGCCATTTGTACTGTTGGTCCATCTGCCATTGGGTCACTAAATGGCATGCCAATTTCAATCAAATCAGCACCTACCGTCGGCATGGCTTTTAGGATAGCCAAAGCCGTTGCATAATCAGGATCCCCAGCTTCGACGTAAGGAATAAAGGCACCACGCTGTTGTTGTTTTAATGTGGCGAAACATTGGGCAATACGACTCACAATTCTACCTCTAAATATTTAGCTATACTATTGATATCTTTATCTCCTCGTCCAGAGAGGTTGATGATGATAATATCTTCTGGTTTCATGGTGGGGGCCACTTTCAAAGCATGGGCAATGGCATGTGAACTTTCCAAAGCTGGGATAATACCCTCCTTGGTGGTGCAGGTTTGAAATGCTTTGACCGCTTCATCGTCGTTGATGGCAACGTATTCGACACGTTTAATATCGTGCAGCCATGAATGTTCTGGTCCGACCCCTGGATAATCTAATCCAGCACTGATGCTATATGGTTCAATGATTTGGCCGTCTTCATCTTGTAATAGATAGGTTCGATTACCATGCAATACACCAGAAGAACCTCGTTCGATTGATGCTGCTGTTTCGCCGCTATCTAGACCCATGCCACCAGCCTCAACCCCAATCAATTGTACTGACGAATCGTCAAGAAATGGATGGAATATTCCCATTGCGTTTGATCCACCACCAATAGCAGCAATAATGGTGTTGGGTAATCTACCTTCTGCTTCCATGATTTGTTCTTTGGTTTCATTGCCAATCACGCATTGAAAATCACGCACCATTTGTGGGTATGGATGAGGCCCAGCAACCGTTCCCATCAAGTAATAACTGTTATGGATATTGGTAACCCAATCACGCATCCCCTCGTTAATAGCATCTTTTAGGGTACCGTTGCCTGCTGTTACGGAAACTATTTTTGCACCCAGCAATTGCATACGAAATACATTGGGTTTTTGACGTTCAATATCAACCGCCCCCATGTAAATAACGCATTCCATACCAAATAATGCGCAAACCGTAGCCGTGGCAACCCCGTGTTGACCCGCGCCTGTTTCAGCAATAATGCGTGTTTTACCCATGCGACGTGCCAATAGAATCTGTCCCATAACATTATTAATTTTATGGGCCCCTGTATGGTTTAGGTCTTCGCGTTTTAAATAAATGCGCGCACCATTGCCAATGTTGGTTAATCCTTTGGCCAGCCAAAGTGGGCTTGGTCTACCGACATAGTGTTTAAGATAACTGTTTAATTCTTGATGAAATTTAGGGTCATTTTGAATTTCTTTATATGCGTTTTGTAGCTCAAGAATCAAAGGAATCAGTGTTTCTGAAACAAAAATGCCACCAAATGTGCCAAAACGACCGCGTTCATCTGGTCCTTGACGCAGGCTGTTTAAAGGCAGCTCAGATTTAGGCCTCACGTTTTTCTCCCCAAAGGTAACCGAGTTAAAGGAATCATTAATTATATTTTGTAAAAAGTTGAATTATATCATAATAAATATATTATCAGTAAATTATATCACTATAAAATAGCTGAAAAATAATTACAGTTAGTTTTTATTATTACTATGCTTGACTTAATCTATTTTTTATGATAAAAATTTTGTCAATTTTGGTTTTCTCCAAATTCCTTTCGTATGGAATATGTTTTTTTATTTTGAAGTTTTAATGGCAGAATAAAAATAGATGTTCATTCAATCTACACATGGTGTTTGAATCATATTTCCTTTTCATTCATGATTTTTTCTATAATTAGAGCCATTTAATGCAACTTGCCGAACTTAAGGCTCAATCTCCAGCAGAACTTCTTGCCTATGCAGAAAGTTTGCAGATTGAGAATGCATCCTCACTGCGTAAACAGGATATGATGTTTGCCATCCTAAAAAAGCTTGCTGAAAATAATCAAGCAATTTACGGAGAAGGCACATTAGAAGTTCTCCCTGATGGTTTTGGATATCTACGATCTTCTGAATCGAATTATTTACCAGGCCCTGATGACATTTATGTTTCTCCTGCTCAAATACGTCGACTGGGATTGCGAACAGGGGATACTGTTTCTGGTGAAATTCGCGCACCTAAAGAGGGAGAGCGGTATTTTTCTTTATTAAAAGTCGACACAATCAATTTTGAAGATCCAGACGCAATAAGACATCGTATCAATTTTGATGATCTAACGCCATTATTTCCAAATGACCGTTTGCAAATGGAAATACCATCATTGATGGACAGTAAAAATCCTAATAAAGATTTTACACATCGCGTCATTGATTTAGTTACCCCTATCGGTAAAGGGCAAAGGGCATTGATTGTTGCCCCACCAAGAACAGGTAAAACCGTTATGTTGCAAAACATTGCAACAGCC
Organism: Commensalibacter oyaizuii; assembly: GCF_029953265.1. Classification (NCBI taxonomy): domain Bacteria; kingdom Pseudomonadati; phylum Pseudomonadota; class Alphaproteobacteria; order Acetobacterales; family Acetobacteraceae; genus Commensalibacter; species Commensalibacter oyaizuii. The sequence continues at coordinate 1,582,174 of NZ_JASBAO010000001.1, read as the reverse complement.
ATTTCAACCAACCATCCCGAAGTTATTTTAATTGTATTGTTAATTGATGAGCGTCCAGAAGAAGTAACAGATATGATTCGTTCTGTTAAAGGGGAAGTCGTTTCATCGACTTTTGACGAGCCAGCCCATCGTCATGTTCAAGTTACCGAAATGGTTTTGGAAAAAGCAAAACGGTTGGTTGAACATAAACGTGATGTGGTAATTTTACTTGATTCAATTACCCGTTTGGCGCGGGCTTATAATACTGTTGTTCCTTCATCTGGTAAGGTATTGACAGGTGGTGTGGATGCAAATGCATTGCAACGTCCTAAACGCTTTTTTGGTGCAGCCCGTAATATCGAAGAGGGTGGTTCTTTAACAATTATTGCAACCGCTTTGATCGATACAGGTAGCCGTATGGACGAGGTTATTTTCGAAGAGTTTAAGGGAACAGGTAACGCTGAATTAGTTCTGGATCGTAAGTTAGCTGATAAACGTACTTTCCCAGCTATTGATATTACACGTAGTGGCACGCGTAAAGAAGAAATGCTGGTGGATCGTGCTGTTTTATCTAAGATTTGGGTGTTGCGTCGTATTTTGGCCCCTATGGGGACAATGGATGCAATGGACTTCTTATTAGATAAGTTGAAATATAGCAAAAATAACCAAGATTTTTTTGATGCTATGAATACATAATAATCAACATCATCAATGTATTATACAGCCAGCCAGTATCTGTTATCAGTACTGGCTTTTTTTGCGCGTTAAAGTTTTATTTTTTAAATAATTGTTCTAGATTTAATAAATGTTGTTTGGTTTCAATACCATCACCGCCAGAATATCCCCCTAAACCCTTTAAACCTACAACACGATGACAGGGAATGATAATAGGTAAAGGGTTTGCACCATTCGCACCACCAACTGAACGTGGACTTCCCCCAGCGATTTGTGCAATTTCTTGATAAGTACGTGTTTCCCCATATGGAATTGTTTGTAAAGTTTTCCATATTTTAAGTTGGTAGGGGGTGCCGTAGGGACGAAGAGGCAAGTCAAAGTTTTTTAATTCACCATCAAAATACGCATTTAACTGTTGTTTAGCTTGTAAAAGTAAAGGGGTTTCTTCTTGAATACTCCCCCATCCCCAATCGATAGAAACGAGAAAACCATCCTCTTCAGCGATACTGATCTCACCAATAGGCGAGTGAAAAGAAATTTGTGACATTAGTATATACTTTGATTATTTAATAAAAAACTGATTATACTATTTGTTTGTCAGAAAAGAGAAGGCTGTATCTAAACATTGTTAGATACAGCCTTAATTTAAGAGGAAAATGTAATTAAATTTTTTAAATTAAGCTAGAGAGGACAGATATGCGTTATTTGCTTTTACTGCATTAACAATGCCAGAAATACCTGCTGTCATGTTGCTTGATACTAAGCTGCTGAGCGAGTGATCGAAAACAGAATCAAAAATATATCCAATCCCCAAACCCAATTGAGATGCGAAGGGTTCATAAGATACTGCTGGGGCAACGCCGTGTACGGATTTGAATGCTTGATCAGCAATTGAACCGATTGCTGAACCTAAATTGCTTAATAAAGAAGCTCCCAAAAGAGCGCCTGAAACTTGTGCAACTTCGTTGTGGGATAAATCACGAATCATAAAGAATATCTTTCATAGTTAATTGTTTCTATATCAATACTATATTTTTTTAAATAAAATCAAGGTTAGTGGTTATTTTGTGAAAATGGCTTAAATTTAATGTTCTTAGATATATTGTAAAATTTAAAAGTATGTTAAGGATAAAGATCAAGATAAATTGAGATTTTTATAGTTATAGCCAAGTCCGTTATTTATGAATACACTTTCATCTTTTTCTTCAGATTCAACTATTTTTGCATTGGCAACGGCCTCTGGACGAGGAGCGGTTGCTATTATGCGAATTAGTGGGGCGTTGACCTTGCAGATTTTGGAGAAATTATGTGACACGATGCCTATGCCTCGTCAGGCCTCTGTTCGCAGGCTATGGAAACGCGGGTCAGAAGGGGATGAATTATTGGATCAAGCCCTGGTTATTTGGTTTCCAGGCCCCAAAAGTTATACAGGTGAAGATAGCGCAGAATTGCATTTGCATGCAGGTCCAGCCGTCATTGATGCAGTTGCAGAGGCGTTGGCTTTTTATGGTGCCAGACCTGCACAGGCGGGCGAATTTACAAAAAGAGCATTTATCAATGGTCAGGTTGATTTACTGCAGGCTGAGGGTATTTCAGATTTAGTAGAAGCTGAGACTCAAGCGCAAAGAAAGCAAGCTCTGGAACAAACTGAGGGTGGTCTTAGTATCGTTTATCGTGAGTGGGCCAATAAATTGCGCGAGGTTCTGGCATATCAAGAAGCTTTGATTGATTTTCCTGATGAAGATTTACCCGAAGAAGTAGAACGAAATTTAAAAAATACGATTGCAGTCTTACATCAAGAAATGAATGATCATTTGAATGATGCCGGACGAGGGGAAAGATTACGTCGTGGTTTGGTTTTTGCTATTTTAGGGGCACCAAATGCAGGGAAATCCAGTTTACTAAATCTATTAGTGGATCGTGATGCCGCCATTGTGACTGAACAGGCTGGTACAACACGCGACGCAATTGAAGTTAGGGTGGTGTTGGGCGACGTGCCAGTTACTTTGGTTGATACGGCTGGATTGCGTGAAACCCAAGACGTGATCGAGGCAGAGGGAATCAGAAGGGCACAGAAGATTGGGCAGGAGGCAGATTGTGTGTTATGTTTAACCGATGCATCTGTTGATATCAAAGAACCAGAAGTGCGTTGCGATTTTTGGATCAGAACCAAAATCGATTTAAATGTTTCACGTGAAACATTTGTTGCAAAAGATATTAAAACTTTGCTTATAAGTGTTAAAACGGGCGAGGGAATTGCTGACTTAAAACGTGTTTTGGCAGAACGGGCACGATATTTGACCACCCATCAAGGCCCGCCACCTTTGACCCGTATTCGTCATCGTTTGGGGATCATGGAATGCGTTCAGCATTTAGAAGAGGCTAAACGCGTAGAATGGCCAGAGTTGCGCGGTGAAGAGTTGCGATTGGCAATGCAAAGTTTAGGTAGATTAACAGGCTCAGTTGGTGTAGAGGATCTGTTGGATACAATTTTTAGCCAATTCTGTATTGGTAAATAAGGTTAAGACGAGAAATACAATGGGAAATGCTAAATATGATGTAATTGTCGTTGGTGGTGGGCACGCAGGTAGCGAGGCAGCAGCTGCAGCGGCACGCATGGGTGCAAAAACATTATTATTGACCCATTATCGACATACTGTTGGAACAATGTCGTGTAACCCAGCCATTGGCGGTATTGGTAAGGGACATTTGGTTCGTGAAATTGATGCAATGGACGGGATTATGGCTCGGGCTGCTGATCGGGCTGGAATTCACTTTAAGTTGCTTAATCGTTCTAAGGGGCCAGCTGTGCATGGTCCACGTGCGCAAGCTGATCGCATGTTATATCGTCAAGCCATTCAGGATTTACTGGCTGCTATTCCTAATCTGGATATTGTCGAGGGTGCCGTTGCTGATCTAAAGGTTGGTCAATATAACATTATTGAAGGTATCGCTTGCGAAGACGGTCGTGAATTTAGTGCAGGGGCGGTTGTATTGACAACGGGTACTTTTTTGCGGGGTGTTATTCATATTGGCGAAAGAAGCGAACCAGCAGGGCGGGTGGGTGAAAGCCCAGCAACCTTGTTAGGAGTTAGGTTAGAAGCGTTGGGGTTGCGTATGGGGCGTCTAAAGACTGGGACCCCACCAAGACTGCTGCAGTCTAGCATCGATATGATCAGCTTGGCAGAGGATAAAGGGGATGAAAAGCCCGAGTTTTTTAGTCGTTTTACCTCCAAAGTGTATAATCCTTTGATTTCTTGTCGTATTACAGCAACAACACCTCGAACGCATCAAATTATTCAGGATAATCTTCATCGTTCGGCAATGTATGGTGGTGCAATCACAGGAAAGGGGCCCAGATATTGTCCTTCAATTGAGGATAAAATTGTACGCTTTGCGGGTCGAGATCACCATCAAATTTTTCTGGAACCAGAGGCGTTACCCGCTAATGAAGGTGGGGATTTAATTTATCCTAATGGTATATCAACCAGTTTGGCGGCCGATGTTCAAGAGCAAATGGTGCGTTCTATCCCTGGTTTAGAAAATGCTGTTATTGTTCGTCCTGGATATGCCGTAGAATACGATTTTATCGATCCACGTTCGTTAAATCCAACATTGGAATTGCCAGTATTTCCAGGATTGTTTTTAGCAGGGCAGATTAACGGGACAACAGGTTACGAGGAGGCTGCTGCTCAAGGATTGTTGGCAGGGTTGAATGCGGCATTACATGCCAGTGGTGCCGATAAAATTGTTATTGATCGCAGTCAAGGTTACCTTGGGGTAATGATCGATGATTTAACTACGCAAGGTGTAACAGAGCCATATCGTATGTTTACTTCACGTGCTGAATATCGGTTAACGTTGCGTGCAGATAATGCAGCTGTCCGTTTAACACCTTTGGGTGAAAAGTTGGGATGTATTGGTTCTGAGCGGTTAGCTTTATACCGTCAAGATCAAGATGATATTGCACAATCAATTGCTAAGGCTAAAGAGGAAAAATTTCTTCCAAAAACATTGCTAGAATATGGGATGAGTATTTCGTCTGACGGGCGTTGGCGTTCATTATTCGAAATATTATCTTTGTCACCATCCGATGAAGTGATGCGTAGTCTAGCCCCATGGTTTTTGCAATTGCCCGAGCATATAAGGAATTATGTTCGTACTGAGGCCCGTTATGATGGATATTTAGTAAGACAAGCCAGAGAAATTCGTCAATTAGATCAAGAAGCCAAAATCGTATTTCCTGTTGATTTAGATTATAAAAAGATTGGTGGTCTTAGTCGTGAAATGCAGGAACGTTTAGAAGCGGTAAGGCCGATTAGCTTTAGTGCAGCCCAACGCATCCCGGGGGTTACTCCATCAGCTTTGATGGCTATTTTAGCGTATATACGCAATCCTGAAGGAAGTGCAAAACGTGTATCCAGATAATATTGATCATCAAGGCGTCTATAAAAATGTTTCACGTGAAACAATAGAAAAACTGAATGTTTATGTTTCATTATTACGACAATGGAATGCTAAAATTAATTTGATTTCAAGACAAGATATCGATCATATTTGGGATCGTCATATTATCGATAGTATGCAGTTGGTTGATTTTGTGGAATCGAAAGTACAACGGATGGCAGATCTTGGGTCGGGTGGTGGATTTCCTGGTATGGTTCTATCCATTGTGACCGGGGTGCCGATGATTATGGTTGAATCTGATGTTCGAAAAGCTGTCTTTTTAAGAGAAGTTGCCAGGCAACTGGACGTAAATGTAACCGTTTTTAATCAACGTATTGAACAGGTTGAAATGCCATTGGTAGATATGATCAGTGTTCGTGCTTTGGCATCGTTAGACCAGCTTTTGTTTCTTTGCAATGGACGGTTAACCGATCACGGATATTGCTTATTTTTGAAAGGTCGGCAAGTTGACGTTGAAATTGCGCAAGCTCAAAAAGAATGGCAAATTGAGTTCCAAAAAATTCCTAGTAAGACGAGTTCTGACGGGGTTATATTAAAAGTTAATCAATTTAAACGTATTGTATAATAGTGATGAATAATAAAAATCTAAAGTCCAAAGCTACACATATTTTAGCGATTGCCAATCAAAAGGGTGGCGTTGGTAAAACCACAACAGCCATTAATTTAGCTACGGCATTAGCTGCGAAGAAAAAGGTTTTGTTGATTGATTTGGACTCGCAAGGGAATAGTTCAACAGCTCTTGGCGTGGATTATACAAATCGTGAGATTGGAACCTATCATTTATTAATTGACGGTACCATCAAAGATGAAATGATTAAAGATGGAATTGTTCCCAATTTGTCGTTAATAACGGCTGATGAAAATTTAGCGGGGGCAGAGTTAGAGCTAATTGATGTACCAGAACGTGAATTTCGTCTTAAAAAGGGATTGGAAACTTTAACTCAGCATTATGATTATATTTTAATTGACTGTCCACCCAGTCTGGGAATGTTGACGTTAAATGCGCTGGTAGCGGCAAGTGGTGTGATCGTGCCATTGCAGTGTGAATTTCTGGCATTGGAAGGGATCAGTCATTTAGTCAAAACAGTAACACGTGTTCAAAAGTCTTTAAATCCAGAGTTGGACATCCGTGCAATTGTTCTGACAATGTATGATAAACGAAATAAATTATCTGAACTGGTTGCTGAGGACACCAAAGCATTTTTTGGCGATAAAGTCTGCAAGACGGTCATACCCAGAAATATACGTATTTCAGAAGCACAGAGCTATGGTAAACCGATCATGCTGTATGATCACAAATCCTCAGGTGCAATGGCGTATATCAGCCTAGCCAAAGAGTTAATGCGTCGTTTTCAATAAGTCTAATGCAAAAGGTACCTAAAAATGGCAGTAAAAAAAGGTCAGGATAAAGCACGGCTGGGGCGGGGATTGGCAGCTCTGTTGGGTGGGGCTGTTACAGAAGTTCCATCGGTTTCGAATAAAACACAAACTGAAGAAGGACAAACTGCTCAACAGGTTTCTGGTATAACTTTGCTAACTTTACCAATTGAAATGGTTGAACCTGGGCCATTTCAACCTCGTCAGGCAATGATGCCAGAGGCTTTGGCTGAGCTTGCTGAATCGATTAAACATCATGGGATTTTACAACCATTATTGGTGCGCGAAAAACCCGGCCATCAAGGATATTATCAGATTATTGCTGGCGAGCGTCGTTGGCGTGCTGCCCAACTCGCAACAGTTCACGAGGTGCCCGTCAGGGTATGTCAGTTAAGTGACAGCGATGCTATGGCTGCTGCTTTGGTTGAAAATTTACAGCGAGCAGATTTAAATATCGTGGAAGAGGCAGAGGGTTTTTCCCGATTGTTGGACGAATTTGAACTGACGCAAGAAGAGTTGGCCACAGCTGTTGGCAAATCACGTCCTCATATAACCAACACTATACGATTACTACAATTGCCTCCCGAAGTAATCCTATGTTTAAAAGATGGTCATATTACTGCCGGGCATGCCAGGGCCTTATTAGGACATCCTGATCCTGTAGCTGCAATGAAAGAGGTAATTAAGCGTGGATTAACGGTTCGACAAACTGAGGAAATGGTTAAACGTGATAAAGAAAAGAAACCTCAAAAGAAAGCACAAGTAGAGCTGGTTGATCCTGAGATTAAACTATTAGAAAAAGATTTGCGTGGCAAATTGGGCTTGAATGTTCAGATCCAATTTGACGGTAAGGGAGGGTCTGTACGGATATATTATAAATCCCTGGAACAATTCGATGAGATTTTAAACGTATTAAAAAAATAAGATTAAAGTCAAATTTGTCAGTACAGAAAGTGATATACTGACAAATATATAAAATTATGGCTAATTTAGTTGATTTTACAATTCAGATGTTTTTTTCGATGCGTATATTATATTAAGTTTTTAAAACTAATATTAATGAATATTCATTTTGTGAAATATGTTTGTAAATTTTGATACAGTTGAAAATGCTAATATGTGTTTAAGCGTTACCATTTATTTTTTAAATTAGTTCAAACATATTTATTAAAAATCATACCTGTTGGCAGATAGGTTTTTGCAGAGAATAAATCTTTTTTTATGCGCTAAAGATATATTTTAATACATGGATATATTTATTTATATTTTCTGTGATAATGCTGTTTTCTATAAACGAAATTAATTACATGGTATTTAATGATGGAGAGAGTTTTTAACTCGTATGCTTTTCTAAAGTATAGAAAACAGTCTGAATGTGATTTTAGATTTTTTTAGTTTCTTAAAATATCTTGAACTTGTGGCTTAACTATACTTTTTTCGAAAAAAGCATGGAGATGTATAATCTTTTTACTAATAACGTTTTTGTAAACAAAGCTAGTTTTTTTTCCTTAGATAGTTTTTATACTTTTGACTAAAAGTTAGAGTTTATGCTTTTTTGTTAATATTTTTATATTTGATCACGCATATTTCAGCAGTTTAATGCTTTTCACTCTGTTAAAATTAAAATATAAGAATTTGATATTGCGTCTAATAGATGTTTAGAAGAATTTTTCACAAATTCGATCTCTTTAATTCATTTGAAACTTTATATGCAATTTTGAATTTCATTTTATTTCTAAATGAAACAAAGATTAGAATAAAACAGATTATGATCATCAATAAATAGCACTTTTACTTCTGCGATCTTTATTAATTAATTTCGCTGATTGTTTAGGAGTATATATTCCATTGATTGTATTTTAGATATTAATGTATTCATAGATATTTATAGAAAATATTTATAAAGTTTTAATTAATACTTATCTCTTCGTCACTTGCAATTATAAATTATTTATATAAGTCGAAGTATATTTTAGCTAATTATAATATGCGTATTTGTAAACATTTGATCTGGCGATCTAATAATAGAAGCTGCTTGCTGCATTAGAATTTTAAAATTACATCCACATTGCTAATTTAACTATTTTAAGAGGGTAGGTATTATTTAAAATTCATTTTATAAATGTCACAAGAATTTAACAAGAAGTTAGCACGATACAAAAGTAAAAATTTAATCATTATTATTTGTAGATAATTAGGAATCTTTAGAATATCGCATATTTTATTATAAGCTATTATATAAAATTTAAAGTGCTAATAGTTAACAAAATATTAATTTTTGGTAAACAAAAAAAACAAAAATTTAAATAATTATAACACATTAATCGTGATCAACTGATAGAGTAGAGAAGTAGATTCATCGTAGACCACTACCAGAACAGTATTTCGTTTCAGTTAATTTATTATTTTCACAAATTTATGAAAAATATACATTCATCGTGTAGAATTAAATATTTCTACAGTTTTACTATGATTAATTTAGAAATCCTATTTAATATATTGTATTAACTTAAGGAAAATAACACCATTATCCATTATATTTAGCCAGGATTAAAGGTTTAAGACAAAGGTAAAGTCGTATGTGTTCAAGGCCAGGTGGACAAAGAATATAAAAAATATTATTTCTCTTGTATTCTGTTTCTTGTCTTGATAGAAACAAAAGATGTCGTCATTGACGTGGTGGGGCGCATAGCTCAGTTGGTAGAGCAGCTGACTCTTAATCAGCGGGCCCAAGGTTCGAACCCTTGTGCGCCCACCAAAATTTCAAATATATTATTTATTTTTAAATTTCATACCCTATTGGTAGTTGTTGTAATCTTTCTTGGTTTATAAAGAATGAACCCTAACTGTAAAGAAATTAGCAAAAATGCTGCAATGAGTGTTGCTGGGCCACTCCCCACGTGTTTCCAGTTGTGATTAGGATCGGTTCCAAACATATTCCCCAGATTAAAATGAATCCTGCCCCTACTAGCCAATATAATAGCGCCAAGATTTCAGGGGGGGGGTGATTTATGTAGTAATAGCTTTAAGATTGGAACTGCTACATAGGGAAGAATTAGAAAAATAAGGGTTGTTATTCATCCTGTTAGTAAAGTAATTTGAAAAGCCATTTTATAGAGAGGGCTTGGTTTACTACCTTGCCATGATCTTATCATTTCTGGATACAGAGTCGATTGTAATAAAATAATGAGCTTGGCAATAGCCTCAGAAATTTTATTAGCAACATTATAATGCCTAGCAGCAACAGGCTCTAATACTTCTTCAATAATCAAGACGGTAATCTGTTTATAAGCTAGTGAAAATGTCAAATTAAGGTTTGTATTCCAAGCAAATTTCCAGATCCCAGGTAAATTTTTGGTCATTCCTTCATTAAGATGGCTAAAAAAGCCCTTTAATAAATTGTGGTGATGCAATTGTATCAGTGCAAAGGCTAGAAGGCTTGAAAAACTGATAAAAGCAGCTAACATCCAGACAATTACAGCACCTTGTATCCCTCCGCCGATCAGAGTTAGACAAACAATACCAATAAGTCTGACAAATACTAAAACAACTCCTTGAATTGCTATCAAATCATACCGATTTAAAAGACGTAAAATACCATTTGATGTTGCGCTGGTTGTAAAAATCACGCAAAAACTATAAATGATCCCTAGATAATGCCACTCTGGAGGCCACCCGAGATAGTGATTTAAATAAATCGAACAAATAACCCCGAAAGCTAGGGCAAACAGACAGTTAAAGATATCAAGTAAAAAAGAAAATCTTAAAACATGTTGTAATAGCCGTATATTCTTATTTTCATAGGGTTTTAATCCATAATGCAAAACGGTTTGCCAAGATTGGAATTCTGCTAGATATCCAATAGTTTGGACAAAAGAATGCACCAAAATAAGAAATCTATACCCTTTATCACTCAATAGATGAATAGTTAAGAAGGTTTGAATTAAACCCAAAGGAACATTTACGGCTTTACCTCCCAATAGTTTTAAAGAGTTATAGCCAGAACGTCTTAAGCTGCCTCTATTGGAGGGAATATGTTGAGCAGATATATATACTCCAAGCAAGTTTCAAGATATTTATACTGTTTCTTAAGTATAAGCTTTCATAAAAATAATCTTGTATTGTAGTTTTATAAAATTTTTTAAACTGAAAATGGAAATTCATTTATGGATATTGCTCTCCAATGATGTTGATTGCTTTCTAAAACTGTGATTGAAAGGTTGTAGATAGAAAATGATAAAACAGTATTTAAGGAGATTTTTAAAGCATAACCGAGTGCTGCTCTAATTGCGCCGCCATGTGAAATGATGATAACATCTTGGCCTAGATATTGTGTTGAAAATTCTTCCAACTTTGGAGCAATGCGCTTTTCAACATCGTGCATGCTTTCGCCTTTTGGTGGGCACTCTTCTGCACAAAATGGCCAAAAAGGATGCGGTGGGTGCGTGTAATGTTTGGCCGCCACATCATGGGGGAGTCCTTGCCATTCTCCCAAATTTTGTTCTAAAAAAGCATCTTCAATTTGTAAGTCTTGGTGTCCATACCCTGCTTTTTGGATATTTTTAGCAGTGTCGTATGTTCTTGAGAGAGAGGTCACAAACCAGTGCGGTGTTTGGGGTAATCTATTTGCTAGGTGGCGATAGATGGGGCGTTGTTGTTCTACATAATCAGGGCAAATTGACACATTTTTTGTGCCATATAAATAGGATCGATCTTGAGAATTAACAATGGCATGACGAACAAACCAAAAGCGAGTTGTATTTTGCAGGAATTGAGTATTATCTATAAATTGATATGTGGATTTAGACATAATTGAATTTCATTATTATATAAAAATATTAATTATTTTATATCAGAATATAATAGAAAAGAAAAAAATGTTTTTAAGAACAAAATCAAATGAGTTGATATTATTTTTTAAAATTATTAAATATATTAACAATCCTAAATTTATCAGGTTAAGGTAAGTCCTAATATGCAAATTCTTGTAACTGGCGGGTGTGGTTTTATTGGCTCTGCGGTAGTTCGTCATTTAATTCGTAATACACAGCATCATGTCGTAAATGTTGACGCGTTGACGTATTCAGCGTCTTTGGAGACAGTAGCTGAGATTGATAAAAGCGATCGATATGCTTTTTGCCATGTTAATATAACCGATGCTCACGCTTTGAAAAAGGTGTTCGAGCAATATAAACCTGATGCCGTGATGCATTTGGCAGCAGAATCCCATGTTGATCGTTCGATCGATGGTCCAGGCGTTTTTATCGAGACCAATATTGTTGGTACTTATACGTTATTAAATGTGGCATATGAATATTGGAAAGGGCTACCAACTGACAAAAAGGAACAGTTCCGTTTTCATCATATTTCCACAGATGAGGTGTTCGGGGCTCTCGAACTTGACGATGAACCATTCACAGAAACAACGCCCTATGATCCACGTAGTCCCTATTCAGCCTCAAAAGCAGCGTCAGATCACTTAGTGCGTGCTTGGCACCATACTTATGGCTTACCGACCTTTGTTACGAATACAACTAATAATTATGGGATCTGGCATTTCCCTGAAAAATTAATTCCTTTGATTATTATCAATGCGTTAGAAGGGAAACCATTACCTGTATACGGTAAAGGTGACAATATTCGCGATTGGTTATTTGTCGAAGACCATGCCGTAGCATTGGTTAAGGCAGTTGAACAGGGAAAACCTGGTGAAACCTACGCAATTGGTGCACAACAGCCAAGAACAAACCTAGAAGTCGTCAAAGCAATTTGCGACATTTTGGACGAATTAAAGCCAGACCCTCAAGGAAAATACGAGCGGTTGATTACGTTTGTTGGTGACCGTCCTGGTCATGATTTTCGCTATGAAATTGATCCTTCACATGCCCAACGATCCTTTAATTGGAGAGCAGAACATACTTTCGAAACAGGGATTCGTAAAACCGTACAGTGGTATCTGGATAATCAGAATTGGTGGAAATCCATTCGTGATAAACGATATAATGGTCAACGCCTTGGTGTGAAATAAGGAACCGCCTCATGCAAGAAAAACCTATGAAAGGTATTGTATTAGCAGGTGGGTCTGGAACTCGCCTTCATCCGTTGACTTTAGCTTCTAGTAAACAGTTATTGCCCGTTTATGACAAACCAATGGTGTATTATCCGCTATCAACTCTGATGTTGGCGGGTATTCGAGATATAATGATTATTTCTACACCCCAAGATCTTCCACAATTTAAACGGTTACTGGGGGATGGTTCTGATTGGGGGGTAAAGTTCGAATATTGTATTCAGCCCAAGCCCGATGGTTTGGCACAAGCTTTTATTTTGGCAGAGGATTGGTTAAATAAATCACCGTGCGCGCTAGTACTGGGGGATAACTTAATTTTTGCCGATCACCTGAGTGTTTTGTTACAACAGGCTGCTCAACGTGTTCAAGGTGCTACTGTTTTTGCTTATCAGGTGCGTGATCCAGAGCGGTATGGTGTGGTTTCTTTTGATGAAGAAGGTAAGGCCGAACAGATTATTGAGAAGCCGTTGGATCCTCCTTCAAACTGGGCAGTGACGGGTTTGTATTTTTACGATTCAAAAGTCACAGAATATGCTAAACAAATCAAATTATCCCCTCGAGGAGAGTACGAAATAACCGATTTAAATAAGATTTATTTAGAAAATGGTGATTTACGTGTTGAACGGCTGGGGCGTGGCTGTGCATGGTTGGATGCTGGGATGCCTGACAGTTTAATGCAAGCGGGTACATTCGTACAAACCATTCAATCTCGTCAAGGGATGCTGGTAGGATCCCCCGAAGAGGTGGCTTTTCGTCGTGGTTTTATTGATGCAAATCAATTACGTGAACTAGCCAAAAGGGTTCATAAGACTGAACTTGGCCGTATGTTATTTGAGTTAGCTGATGAAGCACCTCATTTTAAAAAATAGGATATAAATATGAAAATTGAACGTTTAGCTATTCCTGAGGTTGTTTTAATCACGCCACCTCGCTTTCAGGACAATCGTGGATTTTTTTCCGAAACCTATAATGCAGAACGTCTGAAAGAGGCTGGGATTAATTTGCCATTCGTTCAAGATAATCAGAGTTTATCTGTAGAACGTGGCGTTGTGCGTGGACTGCATTGTCAATTGGCCCCTCACGCTCAGGGGAAATTAGTACGGTGTACCCAAGGGGCTATCTGGGATGTTGCGATTGATGCCAGAACGGGATCACCGACTTATGGGAAATGGGTTGGTGCAGAACTTTCCAGTGATAACTGGTCACAACTTTGGATTCCACCTGGATTTTTGCATGGGTTTTGTACTTTAACAGGTAATGTAATGGTGCAGTATAAATGTACTGGATTATACAACAAAGCCAGTGAACGTGCAGTTAAATGGAATTGTAAAAAATTGGCAATTGATTGGCCAATTCGAGAAGATGAAGCCATTTTGTCTGACAAAGACGCACAAAATCCAGGTTTTGATGCTGCTGAAGGTTGGTTTTCATATCCATAAAGGAGAAGAGTAATGACGATTTTAGTCATTGGTGGAAAGAACGGTCAGCTGGCAACATCTTTGCAAAATTTGAACGATGCACGTTTAACGTTTGTTGGGCGCCCTGATTTTGATTTCACGCAGCCAGAAACATTAAAAGCTGTTTTTCAAGGTAAAAAAACTGATCTAATTATTAATACTGCTGCTTGGACTGCAGTCGATGCAGCAGAAACCAGTCAGGAAGATGCCTATTTAGTTAATCGTGACGGCCCTGCGCAATTGGCTAAACTTTGTGCAGTATATGATATTCCGTTAATTCATATTTCAACGGACTATGTATTTGCAGGTGATAAGGGATCTCCGTATGTTGAGAGCGATCCTATTTCTCCTCAAACGGTTTATGGCGCAAGTAAAGCAGAGGGTGAACAAGCGATTTTAAGCGCGCATTCCAAGGCTGTAATTTTAAGAACGGCTTGGGTTTATTCTGCTCATGGTAAGAATTTTGTCCGTACAATGATCAATGCTGGTGCTAAAAATCCTGCATTAAAGGTCGTGGGCGACCAGTGTGGTAATCCGACTTGCTCTGATGATTTGGCTGTGGTTATTATGTCTATTGCTGATCGTATATTAACAAAAACATGGGATGAAGACTGGACAGGTATTTATCATGCCGTTGGTACGGGTGATGCAACTTGGTATGATTTGGCAGTGTATACATTGCAACAAGCTACGAAATATGGTCAAAAGATGCCAGAAGTCACCGCAATTAAAACTGAAGATTGGCCAACGCCTGCAAAACGCCCACAGGATTCCCGTTTAAATACGGATAAATTAAAGGATGTTTTTCAGGTTCGTCTGCCTAGATGGCAAGACAGCGTTGAAAAGGTTGTAAAGACACTGTTTTCAGCTTAATTTTCTTTAAATAATGATCTTCAAAAGCCCCATAATGTTACTTGGGGCTTTTTTTATAGGTTACAGGCCTTTAAAAGTTCACGCATTGATAGCTCAGGGTCAGCCACAGCATGAAGGGGAGGGGAGAGTGGTAACTGAATAGAACGGCTGAGCAACTGTAACGAATGATGTGTTCGTGCGTTGGGGCTATAGATGGGGTCACCAACTATGGGATGACCTATATAGGCACAATGTACACGTGCCTGATGTGTTCGTCCTGTTAATAAAGTGAGCTCTAAGCAGCTAATGGTGCCGTTACTACCTAGCAGTTTCCACATGGTTATGGCTTTTTGCCCCTTAGGGTCTACAATTATTTTCCACGTTTTGTTTATGATCGTTTTTAAGAGCGGTGCTTGAATAGTTCCTGCAAGAGTTTTCGGTTTTCCTTGAACAATTGCCCAATAGGTTTTAGTAACTTGTTTTTTTTCAAAACAACGTTGCGCTTGAATTAATGCCTGTTTGCGTAAGGCGATTAGTAAACATCCTGCAGTATCTTGATCCAAACGATGTACTAACCACGGGCCCTCTTTACGTTTAGAAAGTAAGGGGAAGAAATCTTCAACAGATTTTGCTTGTTGGGTATGTTTAGTAGTATATACAGGCATACCCGAAGGTTTATTAATGATAATAAAGTAATTATTTTCAAATAAAATAGGAAAAGGGAGCACAATATTAGTCTTCTGGGGCTTTATTAATCAAGATTTCACGTTTACCCACATGGTTTGCAGGACTTACGATGCGCTCTTTTTCCATTTGTTCAATAATTTTGGCTGCACGATTATACCCTATGGATAAATGACGTTGGATGAAAGAGGTTGACGCTTTTCCTTCACGTACAACCAAGGCTATTGCTTGGTTATATAAATCATCATCCCCGTTGCCACCGCCAGAGCGGCCATTTCCATTATTATTTTCTTCAACAGGCTCCGCAGTTACATCCTCGACATAAATAGGTTCACCCTGTTGGCGCAAATGTTGAACAACCTTGTCGACTTCATCATCAGAAACAAAGGGACCATGTATACGTTTAATGCGTCCGCCAGCTTGCATAAATAACATATCCCCTTGGCCTAGCAGTTGCTCGGCACCTTGCTCACCTAGAATTGTACGGCTATCAAATTTACTGATCACTTGGAAGGATATGCGGGTGGGGAAGTTTGCTTTAATGGTTCCTGTGATTACATCAACAGACGGGCGTTGGGTTGCCATGATAACATGAATTCCCGCAGCACGTGCCATTTGCGCCAAGCGCTGAACTGCCGCTTCAATATCTTTACCCGCAACCATCATTAAATCAGCCATTTCATCGATGATTACAACGATATATGGAAAATGTTCTAAGGGTATTTGTTGTTCTTCAAAGGTTGGTTTTCCTGTTTCAGGATCAAAACCCGTCTGAACGCGACGGGTCATGACTTTGCTTTGGTTGCGGGCATTGGTGATGCGTTGATTATATCCATCAATATTTCGAACACCTAATTGAGACATTAAACGATACCGTCGTTCCATTTCACGAACGGCCCATTTTAATGCCGATAGTGCTTTGTGTGGATCGGTAACCACTGGGGTTAATAGATGGGGAATCCCTTCATATACAGAAAGTTCCAACATTTTGGGATCAATTAAAATCAGCCTACATTCATCAGGGGATAACCGATATAAAAGGGATAAAATCATGGCATTGACCCCAACAGACTTACCAGAACCTGTCGTCCCTGCGATTAGAAGGTGCGGCATTTTAGCAAGATTGGTATAAATAGGTTCACCAAAAATATTTTTTCCCAACGCTAGGCAAAGTTTTGCTGTGTGTCGATGCCATGCTTCACTGGTTAACATATCAGAAAAGTAAACCATTTCTCTGCTTGAATTGGGTACTTCAATTCCGATAATATTACGCCCTGGAACGGTTGCAATACGTACGGAAATAACAGATAAAGATCGAGCAATGTCATCAGCCAATCCTATTACTCTGGCTGAACGAATACCTGGTGCGGGCTCTAACTCATATAATGTTACCACGGGGCCGCATAAAATCTCGCCAATGGTTCCTTTTACCCCGTAATCATCCAAAATTGTTTCTAACATGCGGGCATTGGCTTGCAACATTTCTTGGGTCGGGCCACCGCTTGTCGCATTAGGGTTTTGACTTAGCAAAGACACGGGTGGAAAAGACCACGCATTTTCAGCGACATAATGTTGAGGTTCTTTATAAGGATCAGCAGCTTGTATTGTTTCCTTGATAGGGGTTAGATGTTCTTTAATTGGAGCTAGGTGCTCTTTGATTGGTTTGTTAAGTAAAGAAAAAATACCTTTTGGTTTTGGCGGTACAACAGGGTTTGGCTGAGAATATTCAGCAGGTCGTGGAATTTCTACAGGGGGTGATGCTGTTTGTGATGCTGAATTTTGTACGGTAGATGAGTAGGATGTTGATGCTTGCTCGTTTTTATCGTTTAGATCTTGTGGATCAAAAATAGGGGTATTGTCGGGGGCAAGCGATGAGGCTGTTTGTTTTTTGGGAGTAGGATGAGGATTTTGGGTCGTTGACCGAATGGACTCTTGATAAGAGGGGGGGATATAATCTTGGTCATAAATCGTGTTTGGATCTGATTGAAACGGTGACTTGTTATAAGTACGTACAGGCGCTGAGTAAGTGCTGTTTGTATAGCGATCAGATTCAGAGGCTTCTTTTTTCTTCTTAGAGAAGACGTATATGATAGTTGCAACGATGCGATGAAGGAAATTTATAATTCGTTGCCATTCTTGTTTTGAAAGTCCCATAGATAAGGGGATAAGCAATACGGATAAAATAATTCCCAATATCCATATCAGAATTTTTCCCAATAATCCTAGTGCATCATGGGCCGCGGTAAACGAGGTTTGTGCGATTACAAATCCTACTGATCCTCCTATACCTGATTGACTGGGCCATTGAGGAACATAATTGTCTGCGATAAATAAAGGAATGGCGGCAATAACTGCAGCAGATACAGGAATGGCACAGATCATCGCAATGATCCGTATAATAAATCCTCTTAAATGTTGGTGACGTATAATCCGCCATCCCCACGCCAAAAAAACAACAACAGGGAAAAAGCTTGCTATGCCTACCCATTGAAATAAAGCATCTGAAAGATGTGCACCAACGTACCCTAGTAAATTGGTTGGGGGTTGATTTGAAGATGTATTAAAAGAAGGATCGGAAGGATTGTAGCTGATTAGAGCTAATGTCAATAATAGAGCAAATACCCAGAGAATCCAGCCACTGCATTGAGTAATCCTTTTACCCAGTGCAGATTGTAATTCAGAGGAGATGATTTTTTCTTTATGACGGCCAATCACAACTGTTTATCCATTAAAATTATAGAGTTATTTGAACAAAAAAAGTAAAATCAAAGTTTTACAATATCATATTCATATCGTTTTTTTCCAGAACCTTAAGCAGGCAGCGCCAACTTTGCGTTCGTCAAGTAAACTGAATGAAGAATCCAAAGATAGAGCTTCATTAACAGCTGTTTCTGTAACAATTAATGTTTCTTTTGAAAACCAGTTTTTATTTTCCAAATTTTTTATTGCCTGAGGGACCAAATTCTGTTGATAAGGTGGATCAAAAAAAGCAAGATTACAGGGTGTATGCACCAATGGCGGTAACAAAACATCTTTATACAAGATTGTATTGAGATTTGCACGGCAAAGTTGAATGTTTTTTTCCAAGAAAGATAAGGTCTTAGTATTTTTTTCAAAAAAGTAAGCTTTTTGTGCCCCTCTGGACAATGCTTCTAATCCAATCGCCCCGGTACCAGCAAAAGCATCCAAAATAACGGCTTGTTCGACAAATGACCTATCAGCCCACGGTGCGTGTAGCAAAATATCAAACAAAGTTTGTCTGGCACGATCCGCGGTGGGACGTGTTTCCTTGCCTGGTGGGGCATATAATGTTGTGCCTTTGTATTTTCCGGCAATAATACGCATTAGTATTTACTTTTTTGAACTAGAAGTTGTAGGAAGCCCTACTTGCTCTTTGATAACTTTAAAAGAGATTTCATCAAGTTCCCCTTTTGCCAATGTCCCTAATTGAAAAGGACCATACGCAATACGGATCAGGCGATTTACTTGTAAATCAATATATTGCATAACTTTTCTAATTTCTCGATTACGTCCTTCTTGAAGGGAAACGGTAAGCCAAGAGTTATTGTTTTTTTGTGAATCTATTGTTATTCCCATCGGGGCATAGTGTGTACCCTCTACGGTTACTCCTTTTTTTAGTAGATTAAGTTTTTCAGGTATGATATTGCCAAAAACCCGCACTCTATATCGCCTGACCCAATTATTGCTGGGCAATTCCAATTTTCTGGCCAGTGAACCATCATTGGTTAGCAGTAGTAGTCCCTCACTATTTAAATCCAACCTCCCCACACTGATAACTCTGGGCATAAAAGTGGGCAATGAATCAAAAACGGTCTTACGACCCTCTGGATCTTTGTGAGTTGTAATTAAGCCTAAAGGTTTATGATAACGCCACAAACGAGTGCGTTCGGGGGTAGAAATAATTTCCCCATTAACCTTTATAATATCGTTTTCCTGAACAAAAGTCGCAGGTTGGGTAACCAATACATTATTCAGATATACTTTTCCCTCTTGAATAATTGCTTCTGCTTCACGACGCGAGGCCACACCCGCACGTGCCAACCATTTGGCAATACGCTCGCCTTTGGGTTCAGGTAGGGGTGATGAAGGAGTATCATTTGTTTTGTGCATAAAGTTTAGCCTTGGAAATTAAAGCAGAGAATATTTTACGATCGGGATATTCAATGGCAAATTCAGGGTGCCATTGTACACCAAGTAAAAAATCACGTGACGGATCTTCGATCGCTTCGATAATATTATCTTCAGCAACGGCACTGATCTTACCGGTTCCTGGGGATTTAATAGCTTGATGATGTGAAGAGTTAACTGCCCACGATGTGCGTTGACTGAGGGAAGATAAAATAGAATCTGGCTGAATTAAAACACTGTGACTGCCTTGATGAGGGGGAAGGTCTTGTTCATGGGGCAAGGCATCAGGGACATCATCTGGTAAATGTTGATATAAACTGCCCCCCAGCATGACCGCCATTAATTGTGCACCCCCACAAATACCTAATACTGGCATGTTACGTTTCCATGCCTCTTGTAATAATTGCAGTTCGAACAGCGTACGAGCTTCGTTTAACTGAGTATGATTGTAAATTTTATGTTCACTATAAAGATAAGGCGGAATGTCGAAATTGCCTCCACTAACAATTAATCCGTCAATTTTATCTAATAAAAAAGGAACTGTTTTCGAAGGAACAGGGGTAAGACCAATGGGAATCCCGCCTGCCTCAGTGGTGATGGTTGTGTAATTTTTTCTGAGTGCTAACCATGGATAATGAGAATATGCAGATGAAGAGCCTGGTAAGATATCAAGGGTAATACCGATAAGGGGTAAGGATTGAGGGATCATGTATAAATGGCTTTTCACAGCAAATAAGATGAAAGATCTATTTGTTTTTTAAGAATAAGATTTCTTTTTGTCAAAGTCTCTTTTAAATTTATCGAAGATATATTTTTTTTGCAGTAAATATTGGCTCGATTAGAGAATGCAATATGACATCATCTTTAGAAACATTTAATAAAATAATATGTTGGTAAAGGATATATGGGTGAAAAAAGAACAGGTTTCTTTTTGGAAAATGGATATAGCTTTAAAATTGGCGCAGCATGCCTGTGATACCGGTGAAATTCCTGTTGGGGCTTTAGTTATTGATAAACATGGAAATATCATTGCCCAAGCCATTAATCAGGTAGAAAACCAACAAAATCCAACAAAACATGCCGAAATTTTAGCGTTGCAGCAGGCATGCGAATTGTTGGGGCAAAAACGATTGATTGGATGTACATTGGTGGTAACTCTAGAACCCTGTTCAATGTGTGCAGGGGCTGCGTCGCACTACCGAGTAGATCGTATTGTTTTTGGCGCTTACGATCCTAAGGGTGGGGGAATAGAGCATGGTGCATGTGTGTTTTCACATCGTCAAACGTTGCATAAGCCTGAAATTATAGGTGGTGTCCAAGAGCAGGCCAGTCAAAAATTATTAAAATTTTTTTTTCAGCAGCTGCGCTAAACTCTTGTTAATTTTTGCCATAATTACTACTCATATTAAAGGTTGTGTTCATTTGAATGCGTTTAAAAATAGGTGATAAATGATCAATCTTTTTCAAAAAGGTAAAACGATTAAAGTTTTTTCTGGGATAACCCCATATGTAAAACAAGGGTTAATGGCTTCCTTGTTTTTAGGTAGCTCTCTATCTATTGGGTGTTATCAGGTTAAGGCTGCCGATATTTTAAATAATCATGCTGGTGCAATCAAGCCGGTAACTTCCGCACAGAACTTGCCGAATTTTGTCAATTTGGTAAAGCAGGTTAAACCAGCGGTGGTGTCAATTACGACGCAAATGGCTGTCGGGGGTGATGAACAAGTGATTGGGGGATTTCCTGATGGAAATAGCTTTCAGGGAGGAATTCCATTTCCGTTCCCTATGTTTCCACAGCAAATGCCTAAACAGATTATAGAGGGACGGGGATCAGGTTTTATTATTTCCCCCAATGGATATATTGTCACCAACAACCATGTAGTTAAAGATGCAAAGAAGATTACGGTATCTTTAGATGATGGTTCAAAATATCAAGCAAAAGTAATTGGTCGCGACCCAAAGACAGATCTTGCCTTACTTAAAATCCAATCAGACAAACCCTTTCCTTTCATCCAATTAGGGGATTCTAATGGTATCGAACCTGGTGAATGGGTTATTGCTGTAGGGGATCCATATGGTTTAGGTGGAACGGTGACGGCTGGTATCGTTTCTGCACGGGGGCGTGATATTGGGGATGGCCCATACGATTCTTTTATTCAGATAGATGCTCCGATTAATCGTGGAAATTCTGGTGGGCCTTTGTTCTCTCAAGATGGTAAAGTTGTCGGAGTTAATACGGCCATTTTGTCACCTTCAGGGGGATCTATTGGTATTGGTTTTGCTATTCCATCCAACACAGTTAAGAACATTATTGGCCAATTGGAAAAGAATGGTCACGTAACAAGAGGCTATTTGGGGGTGGCTGCACAAGCGATTACACCGTCAATGGTGAAAGCACTTAAATTGCCAGCACCAGACCATGGAAAAACACCAGATGGTGCATTAATTGCTTCTATTTCCCCTGGCAGTCCTGCTGAAAAAAGTGGATTAAAAGTGGGGGATGTTCTTTTATCACTGAATGGAAAAACAGTTGATAGTCCGCGGGATCTAGCCGTACGAGTGGCCTCAATCGCTCCAGGAACAACGGTGACATTTAATGTTCAACGTGATGGGATTAAAAAAGAGATCAAAGTACAAATTGCTAATTTAAACGATAATAAACCAGACAGTAAAGAGGTTGTAAATAAACCAGGTAATCTTGGCGTTGCTTTATCCCCTCTTACCCCAGAAGTAAGACAGCAAGTCGGGGTTGATGATAAGGTTAAAGGCGTTGTTATCAGCGGTATAACCAATGGTTCACCAGCGGATAAGGCTGGATTACAACCAGGAGATGTTATTGTTTCAGTTGATAATCGTGACATTGATAACCCAAAGGCGGCTATCAGTGCCGTTCATGATGCTTTAAAAAAAGATACAACGGTTCTGTTACGGGTTCTGCGCGGTAATCAAGCATTATTTGTTCCTGTTAGCACGGCCGATGGCGAATAATTCAAGATAGTATTTATTTATATTTGAAGCCAAACTTATAAGTTTGGCTTTTTTTTAATGAACAATTTGACAGTTTTTTTGTCGTGAATTAAAAGAGAAATATTAAAATTAAATGGGAGATGATATTCCTCCTGAACCGCCGCATTTGCGGTTGATGATATCTACGTAGGCCGGTATTGGGGTGGGACGTGGATCTTGTACCTATCTGGCTATGTAAATTTTAGATAGGACATAAAATGATAAATTCAATTGTAATGATCAGTGTCGGTGGTGCATTAGGCTGTTTGATGCGCTGGGGATTAGGGAACTGGCTAAATGGTCTGTTTCCTTATTTACCTTTGGGGACGTTGGCAGCAAATTGTATTGCTGGGTATTTAATTGGTGTGGCGGTTGCTCTTTTTACAATGATCCCTGCATTGGTTCCGTGGCGTTTGTTTGTGATTACAGGATTTTTAGGGGGATTGTCGACGTTTTCTTCTTTTTCTTCCGAGGTGGTACTGTCATTACAACAAGGACGGTTTTTGTGGGCTGGAACTGAAATCGTGGTTCATGTTTTATGTTCCGTTCTTTTAACGATATTAGGCATGATGACAGTATACTCTTTTCGCTAAATTGTGAAAAAAAATTAAATATATTATAAAAATAGAGTATATAAAATAAAATAATTAAATTTAACATGATTGTTAAAAATAAATAGAATAATGATTAATATAATATTCATAATAATTGATATAATACTTTATGTAAATTAAATATTAATATTATTAATTTACTATTAATTTACTATTAATTTAGTATTAATTATTTACTAATAAGTAATATTTAATTGAAAATAACTTGATTTTACTATGTTATAATTTTATTGTGTTAATGTAACAGGCACTATTGTGACTTATTTTATCTAAGAAACTATGGTTGTTTTGTTACTATATTTATTATCGTAAGGATAAAATCATGATAAGAGAACTAACGAATATAGAAGTAACTGAAGTCACAGGTGGCTTTTTAGGAATCGTAGGTCTTCTTGGTGGCCTAGGGCTAGGGGCAGGAATTCCACTTATCCCTGTTGGAGCTGTCGCTGGTGGTCTAGCAGCGCTTGTCGGTGTGGCTGGCGTTGGCGCAGCAGGGATTGGTTTGATTGCTTCGGCTTTTGGATCCAGCTTGACCGTTGCTGGTGTTCCCTTAGTTGCAGCTGGGGCCGCAGCCGCAGCCGCAGGGATTGCAGGTGCCGTTGCAGGATTTGGAGGTATGGCCGCAGGAATTGCTTTAACTGCTGTTGGTGGTCTTCTCGCTGGTTTAGATTGCTTTATTCCAATTCCATTATTGTAAAATCGAATGATTTCATAGTATGAAGATTCAAGTCAATAGATGCTATATTTTATAAAAGTGGTGTTGGCTTGAAATATTTTTATTTATTTCTATTGTCTAATATTTTATTGAAGTATTTATTTACTTTTAATTCATCATAAGTTTATTATGGTGGCTAAGGAAATAACAATATTAATTGGTACAAGGCTGTGTACCAATCTAAAGAAATAATTATTCTTATTTCATATTCAATCCAGTATCACACAAAATAAGTAATAATAAATTGTACACGAGTTTTTAGATCGTTTTATTTATGATTATTAGATCATAATCTCAGATATTATTTGTTGATATATGGCATGTTCATCTAAAAATGATTGATACGAAAAATCACGATTTTCTTCGGTTTTAAGTTTTGTGTATTTTATTTAAAGAAAATTGTGTTTAATTGTGCTTAACAGTGACAATGAAGGATCATTAGAGGTATTAAATAAATCTAATTGTATATTTTGATATTATTTTTATTAAGAGAAAGTGAATAAAATATGATTATTCAGACTGACGAGACCATTGATCTTGAAACACCGACGGGTACAATGCGTTGTCATGTTTTTCGTCCTGCTACGGAGGGAAAATATTCAGCAGTTATTTTTTATTCAGAAATTTACCAAGTAACGCAACCTATTCGACGATTAGCCGCCTATATTGCTGGACAAGGATATATCGTTCTTGTTCCAGAAGTGTATCATGAATACGAGCCTTTGGGTACAGTTTTAGCTTATGATAAAGAGGGAACTGATCGTGGTAATTGTTTAAAATTTAAAAAACCTGTTTCAGCTTATGATTCTGATGCTGACGCGGTAATTAAATGGGCCAGAACCTATACGTATTGCAACGGTAAGATTGGTACAATGGGTGTTTGCTTGGGGGGGCATTTGGCGTTGCGTGCAGCATTAAACCCCGATGTTTTGGCAGCAGCTTGTTTTTATGCAACGAACGTGCATGATTCAACTTTGGGTCAGGGCCAATCCGATGATACTATTCATCGTTTGGATGAATTAAAAGGCGAAACCATGTTTGTATGGGGAAGGCAAGATCCTCATGTTCCTTTTGAGGGCAGAATTAAAATTCAGCAGGCGTTACAAGCCGCAGGGTCTACATATGAGTGGCATGAATTTAATGCACAACATGCTTTTTTGCGTGATGAAGGGCCTAGATACGACTCAGAATTATTTCAGATTTGTATAGGGTTGGTTCTTCGTTTATTTGCGCGACGTTTATAAGGGCACATAAAGAAAAAGCATTATATAATTTAAGAAATATAATGCTTTTGAATTTATTTATTTTTCTTCTTTTTTAACATAGGCTTCAACGGGACCACTTAATTTCATAGTCATAGGTTTGCCGTCACGGGTCGTTGTATTACCAACAGTAACACGAACCCATTGTTCACTGATGCAATATTCCAAAACGTTGTCTTTTTCAACGCCTTTGAAACGAATGCCAACGCCATTGTTTAAGATTTCTTCATTAAAATAAGGGCTGGTGGGATCGGCAGAAAGACGATCTGGAAGAGTATCCGTCATGAAAAAGATTCCTTGTGAATTAGTCTATATACGTTATCGTGTATTACAAAAAAATCTTTCACTCTGACAAGTATTTTATTTATAAAGAGAAAGCTTGATGAATATTATAAAATATATTGATTAAAATTTTTTTTAATAGATGCCTTCGATATGATTGGACAACTAGCATTTTCAAATAAATTATAAGGATGGTCAGGTCATATATGTGCTTATTTTACCAATGTGGTCTGTTGTTGTGAATCGCAAAAGTGAAAGATAAATCCCAGCATAACTTATTGTCTATTGCCACGACATATTGAAACTGAGGCAATAAAAATTGCTTGTGATGGATTATTTTTTTGAAGGTAAGTTAGTATATTATTTGAGAAGCTGTATTTATTTTTTAATGATCGTAGGCATGGTTTTTTGAAATTTGCAATTCATCATATTTGGTAGAAAGTACAAGGGAAACATGCCTATTTCTTTTCACTTATGAGCAAAATTGATAGGAGATTACTCTATAGTTCCTTCTGTTGGCACTGCAAGTATTTTGTAATAAAAGGACGTTTTATAAATTTATGCTAAAGATATTTTATTTGTAAATACTTATTATTTTGAATAAAGTTAATCGATATAAATCTGTAATTTTATTAAGAATATTCAGTTGTTTTGCATTAAAGAGGAAAGATTATCAATGGTTCGGATCAGTCGATGGAAAAAATTATTATTAAGTACGATGCTGGTTCAAGGTGGAGCCATTGGTTATGGGATGCTTTCTACACCAGTAAAGGCACATGAAAGTGTTAAACCTGTTCAAGAGCAAGAAAAAAAATCAACAAACGAACAGGCTTTGATGCGTTATCCGACTTTGCATAATGATAAAATAGCATTTGTTGCCCGTGGAGATGTGTGGGAGGTCGCCAAAACTGGAGGAATGGCGCGGCGCCTAACCGCCGATACGGGTGAAGACGTGATGCCTAGATTTTCCCCCGATGGAAAATGGTTGGCATTTACTGCCAGCTACCAGGGTAACCGTGATGTCTATGTAATGCCTGCTTCGGGTGGTGTGGCAAAACGATTAACCTATCATTCCGATGTTGTGGCTTCGGCCCCTGAACGGTGGGGGCCTGATAATATGGTTGTAACCTGGACACCTGATTCAAAATCTATTGTCTTTTTATCCCGTCGTAATGCGTGGAATAGCTGGATGAGTCTTCCCTTTACAGTCCCTGTAGATGGCGGATTGCCCCAACAATTGCCTTTGGATCGATCAGGGTTCATAAGCTATGGTCCATCGGGGAATGAAATTGCATATACTCGTATATATCGCGATTTCCGCACATGGAAACGTTATGATGGTGGTCTAGCCCAAGATGTTTATACTTATAATTTTGATACCAAAAAATTAGACCAGATTACCCATTGGAAAGGAACTGATACCATCCCTATGTGGTATCAAAACAAGATTTATTTCTTATCAGATCGGGACTCTAATCGCCGTTTAAATCTATGGGTATATGATAAAACAACAGGACAGCAAAAACAGGTTACGCATTTTACGGACTATGATATCGATTTTCCATCTTTGGGGGATACGGGAATTGTATTCCAGCAGGGGGGCAAATTATATGTTTTAGATTTGCCTTCAGAGCAATTGCATCAAATATCTGTGACGGTTCCTGATGATGGAACCCGTACAATGCCACGTTATGTTGATATATCCGATGCCATTCGTAAGGTAGATCCTGCCCAACAACCAGATTATTCAATTTCCCCAAATGGTAAACGTGCTGCTTTTGCCGCCAGAGGAAATATTTTTACAGTACCTGTTGAACACGGGGTAATTCGTAATTTAATTTATTCCAGTGCTGAGGATGCCGATCATCCTGTTTGGTCGCCTGATGGTCAGTGGATTGCCTATACAACAGATCAAAATGGCGAGCAAAATTTAGCAATTCGTTCAGCACAGGGCGGCAAAGCAACGTTATTAACCAATTTTAAATCTGGCTATTTATATGCCCCACGTTTTTCACCTGATGGGAAGAAAATAGCTTTTTCGGATGGTAATCATAATTTATGGTTGATGGATCGTAATGGCGATAATTTAAAGAAAATAGCCGTTGATGATCATGCCGAAATTCATGATTTTAATTTTTCACCTGACGGGAAATGGGTGGTCTATAGTCTGACCCAGCCTAATCAACAACGTGCTTTGTGGATATATGATACCAGCCAAAACTTACCGATAAGGTTAACTTCTGGGCAAAATAACGATTATTTGCCTGTCTTTTCTCCTAATGGAAAGTACTTATATTTTGTTTCCAATCGCTATGAAAATACAGTTTTCGCCGATAATGAAATGAATGCCTTAACCGTTAAAAGTGCAGGGATTTATATTGCAACCTTGCAGTCTGACACCCCGTCTCCTTTTGCAGTACGTTCTGACGAAGGGCAAATTCGTCAAGATCAGGATCATAAAAACGATGTAGAAGAAAAGAAAAAAACAGATATCCATCCTCTTAAGATTGATATTAAAGGATTCGAGCAGCGCATTGTTCCCGTTCCTATGTCTGGTGGGGAAATTACAGATATGCAGGCTGCTGGGGACAAAATTTATTATTTATTAGCTCCACCGCAAACCATGTCTGGTGAATTTTCAGGCGAGAAACCAGCCTTACATGTTTATAATTTAAAAGAGCGCAAAGATACCGTTGTTCAAAAAGGCATTGAAAACTACAGTCTGTCTTATGATGGTCAGAAAGTTTTATATGATCAAAAAGAGTCTTGGATCGTTGCGGATGCCAAAGCAAAGCATACTGAGGATAAAACTTTAGATGTCTCGTCTTTGCGTAGTCGTGTAGAACCGCCCAAGGAATGGCAGGAAATGTTTGAAAATGCTTGGCGTTTACAGCGCGATTTGTTTGTTAATCCTAAAATGAACGATCAAGATTGGCAGGCTGTTCACGATAAATACGTTCAATTAATGCCTTTGGCTGGATCACGCTCTGATGTGAATTATATTATTGGTCAAATGGTTGGTGAAATTGGTAATTCCCACACCTATGTTGGCGGTGGTGACCAGCAAAACCCTATCAAAGCGGTCCCAACTGTATTACTTGGGGTTGATTTTGCTTATAACCCTGAAAAAGAGCGTTATGCTTTGGCCAGAATTTATAAAGGTGATAACAGTCGCAAACAATATCGCAGTCCATTAACCGAGCCTGGATTAAATATTCATGAAGGTGACTATTTATTGTCTGTAAATGGGCAAGAGATCAAAGGGAATGTTAATCCATATCAATTTTTTGTAGGATTAACGGGACCAATACAGGTATCATTCGAAGATAAAAAAACAGGTAAAATTAAAACCGTTGAGGTTAATCCATTAAAGAATGAACTTTCTTTAAAAGAACAAGCATGGATTGACCATAACCGTCAGTTGGTTGACCAGTTATCAGATGGAAAAATTGCTTATATTTATTTATCTGATATGGAAGAATTAGGAATGCAGCAATTCATTCGTCAGTTCTATTCCCAATTGGATAAACAAGCTGTTATTATCGACGACCGTTGGAATGGTGGTGGATTTATCGATCAAATTTTGTTGGAAAGATTACGCAGAATACTAGTAGGCATGACAACCAATCGTGAAAGGATGCAGTCGACGTTGCCTCAGCAGTTAATTCATGGGCCTAAAGTAACGTTAATCAATCAATATTCTGCCTCTGATGGGGATATTTTCCCTTATTATTTCCGTAAATATGGATTGGGTAAAATAATCGGTAAACGGACCTGGGGAGGGGTTCGCGGTATTCGTGGCTATTGGCCGTTGCGTGATGGGGGATATATTACCATTCCAGAAGAAAGTTTATACGGACTGAATTCGGAATGGATTATTGAAAATTATGGCGTAGATCCAGATATCGAAGTCGAAAATACCCCAGCCGAGTTACAAGAGGGACATGATAAGCAATTGGAAACAGCAGTTAATTACTTAATGAAAGAATTAAAAGATCATCCTGTATCTTTACCCCCTTCTCCAAGTTGGAGCACAGCCTATCCACCCCAAGGGGAACCATTTGGGAAAGGAGAACTGGGCCCTGAAAAACGCCCAGAATAAGTATTAAATATAAATATTCAAAAAGGCACTTTGATCACTAAAGTGCCTTTTTGATTAGGATTTTTTTAAAAACAAATTAGTAAAGAATTTAGTCAGTATGACAATAATTCAATAGTTTAAAATATATACGAAGTTTATAAAAAGGATATGAGGTGTTATGTTTTTTTATTTGTCTTTTGTTTAACTCATTAATATCGTTAAAAAATTATAAGAGTAACTTGACAATTAATTATATAATACGGAGCCTATTTTTAGAATATACATAGATTATGCCAGCTCATATTAAATGCCTTGAAATTAATATCCATCAATCAACTTTTAAAAAAATATGTAGCTAGAATTAATAGTCTTCAAATATTTAGAAATTAGAGATAAGTATTAACAATCTATTCCAAAGTTTAAGTTACTTTGTAGTGTGGTTTGTTTGAAAATTAGTTTATAATTTTTTCGTAAGCCGTTTTATTGAAAAATCCTTGAGCATTTATCTCACAGGCCCTTCTTTCTTGTTCAGTTGAAGCTTTGTAAAAATTCTTATAATTAGTAATAGCTGATTCATCCCCACTAAAAAGTCTTGTACGTACAAAATCAATATCTTTTTGAAGCATGCTGATTCTTTTGAAAATATTAACAGCTTTAGAATAGCAATGATACATATCGGATGTAATAGGTAATTGTAACTTGTCTTTTTTCAAATCTCAGATAATCATTTGAAGAACCTTATTGGGATCATACTTAATTGATTTTTCTATATTATTGATAGATTTATCAGTATTATCTAATTCTATTAATAACATGTTCGCTCTAAAACGAAGGATATTAGTCATTTGCTTTTTGTAATATCTTATCACTATCTTAAGTTTCCAAGAAAAATTGATCGTCCAAAAACAGCAAAACCTCAATAAGAAATACTCCCAAAGCTCTCCAACAGAGTTTATTTAGCATTTTCATTAATAGATATTTAGTAAAAATTACCAGCTAATTAAATATCTTAAATAAAACTATTGAAGGATCGAATCTTTTAGCATCTAATCAAAGCAACATGAAATAAAATTTATATCGCTTGATATAATTATTAAAAACGTAAGTTGAACAAAGTATTATAAAGATATGCAATTCTTATTTAGTTTTTTAGGATTGAAATCTTTGCTCATTTTAAAATTGGTTAAGTCTTGCCCATGCCGTCGGGCTTGTTGTTGGGTAATGGTTGTAAACCCACGTTTTTCGAAAAAGGGTTTGGCAGTAAGGCTGGCGTCGGTTGTAAGTGTTGAAATAGAGCGAGTGATTATTGATTGTTCTAAGGTGCTTAGGAGTTGTGTTGCTATACCTTTGCATTGATGGTCTGGATGGATATAAAGCATATCAATATGATTGGGCCTATCAAGACTAATGAATCCGACAGGTACTGTATTTATTTTAGCCACCCAAGTGATGAGTGTTAATAATTTAGCTTGCCACTGTGCAGCAGGGATATTTATCCATGCTTGGATTTGGAAATGAGTATAATCTTTAGAGGCGATTTTTCGAATTGATTGTGTAAAAATATTAAAAAGTAAATTCAGATCACTAAGGGTGAGAGTCTGAATTTCAAAATATGTTTTATTCATTAGCGAAAATATAGGTTATGTATTGGTGGTACTATGTAATCTTTGTTTTATTAAAAACGTCCTTAAAGCAGATCACACTATGAATTAATAATATAACTGATTTAGAAATATAATTAAATTATGTTATATGTTATATGGCGTATATGATACTAATTGACACAAAGTAGACATAATATGAAATTATCCTTAATTGTTCCGGTTTTTAATGAAGAGCAAACTGTCTCTATATTTTATAAAAAAATAAAAGAAAATGACCGTTTAAAACAATATAATATAGAGATTTTGTTCGTTAATGACGGTAGTACAGACAATACGGAAACAATTATAAATGCTTTGTCTCAAGAAGATAGTTCTGTAGTTGCTATTTCATTTACACGAAATTTTGGAAAAGAATCTGCGTTATTTTGTGGGTTAGAGTATGCTACAGGTGATGCCGTTATTCCTATAGATGTTGACTTGCAAGACCCAATTGAAATTATTCCTCTCTTAATTGAAAAATGGCAAAACGGCGCGGATATTGTGCTGGCCAAACGTGTTGATAGAAAAACGGATAATGTGTTAAAGCGTAAAACTGCAGAATGGTTTTATAAATTACACAATAAGATTAGTAATCCTAAAATTGAGGAGAATGTAGGGGATTTTCGACTCATATCCCGTAATATTGTCGAGGATATAAAACAACTTCATGAGAAAAATCTTTTTATGAAAGGTGTTTTCTCATGGGTTGGAGGAAAAACCGATATTGTAGAATATACACGTGAAAAGAGAGTTGAAGGAAATACTAAGTTTAATTTTTGGAAATTGTGGAATTTAGCAATAGAAGGGATCACCAGTTTTTCTACATTCCCGTTAAAAATATGGACTTATATTGGTTTTTTCTTTTCATTTGTTTCATTTATATTTGGATCTTGGATTATCTTAAAAACGCTATTGTTTGGTAACCCCGTACCTGGATATTCGTCTCTTCTTGTTTCAATATTATTCTTTGGTGGTATTCAGCTGACCGGTATAGGGATTATAGGTGAATATATTGGTCGAATATATATTGAAACAAAAAATAGACCTAGATATATAATCAAAAAGAGCAAGTCTTGACAGTAGGTTTTCTTTTATAATTATAAATAAGGAAAACTAGGAATGCTATTATGCCAATAACAGCGAAAAATAAAGTGTATTTCCATGTTTTTGGAAAATAAGAAATGGTCAGATTTCCTGAACAGTGAGCAGGAATTTGAGCAGATAATAATGCATTCTCAAAGCCAGATATCTGTACATTACATGCGAGGCCAGATGCCGTGTAACCAGGCCAAAAAGCTCTAGAAAAGATTAATGTATTTTTTTGTGCACTGTCTGGTATATAGAGTTTTATGGTGTTATTTGTCTCGTTTTTAACTGTTGTATTGGGAATAAGAGAGTATGAAAGCGTAGTGGATAAGTTACGTTTGTAATTTGCATATGTATAATCTCTTGCTCCTGTAAAAGAATTTGTAAATCCACATTGTTTGATTTGTTCAAAATTAACATTGTTATGTAAGACTACATTAGTTACATTAAGTAAATTGATCATACAAACATTGTTTAACTCTGGAATCTTGCGGAGAAGTGGTAAAAGAGCATCTTCTTGATTTAAAGTTGTATGTGGGCTATGGTGTACTATTATCTGGTCTAAAAATTTGTGACCATTTGGCGAATATCCAGTTGTCGACTTGATATCATAATATCCGAACTGTGAGGAATTTAAATCTGCTAGTTCTTTGGGCGCTTTTTGCCAACTGCCTGTTCCCCCGGAAAAAGACAGTGTATAACCACTTAGATTAAGTTTATTTAAATTTCGCAATTGATTAGGCAGATGCGATTCATACATATATTTCCCTTTTCCTACGCCAGGGAGAACGAAGATCATGATTAAAAAACAACAAAAGGGTATTAATGATAAATGTATGGTTGATGCTTCTTTTAAGTTTTTATTTTTAAAAAAAGCTAGGTACACGTAAGTTAATAAACAAAAAGTTATGAGGTTTGCGATTAGAACTTTGTTTTTTAGTTCGAAGAAACAAGTTGATATCGAAACAATTATAAAGATTGAAATAAAAAAATAGAATAATTGTTGTCTTTGCCTACTTACAGTAATTTCATACCGATTAATTACATAGAAAGTAAAAATAGTGATAATAGAGGAAAACAACGGTAAAAAGCGATATGGATATCTTAACATACCAGCTTGCGATGGCATTTGGCATAGTAAAAGTAGTAAAGCAGCTATTATAATTAAAGTTTGGGTTGTTTTGCTTTTTAAATCAATTTTTAGGAAGAAACATGAAAAAACAAAAAAAATTGTTGAAAAACCTATGGGAAAAAAAACAGTTCGGTATCCTCCCCAATAATTCATATGCTCATAATAAGATGGAGAAAAAGAAAGCAGCATTTGGGATAAAGACGGTACTAAAAAATTGTTGACATTATCCCATCCTGAGGGTCTTTCAATAAAAGCTTTAAGATAAATAAATTCAGAATATATAGGGATTGCACTTATGCCAGCGCATAAAGTGGGGAAAAACAAGTAAAATGCTGACTTTATGTCTGCTTCTGAAAAAGAAATTATAAGGCAGATTGATATTACTAAGTAACCAATAAATCCGTGGGGCCATCCCGAAACCAAGAGCCAGAAAACTGTTAAAAAATTAAATGTGTAAGCCAATCTCGTCTGGTTCTTAATCAAGTAGAAAATTGAAGCTATCGACAATATAGAAATGGCGTGTCCATTTGCAGCGTTCCACCACGGCCCTGAATATTGAAATAAGAACATAGGGTTGATTGCTAGAAATAATCCCAAAGTAACACATAGATTTCTTTTTATGTTTAGAGTACGGCCAATAATATAGCCTGAGAAACATAGTGTCATCATATTTACAAATGCAAAAAATAAACCTGTAGATATGAGAATATGGTTTGATGCATTGAGTATTGATCCAATGATGTTATGTGGTGCAAATATAGCCCGTTGTAATTCAACCATGGCATTGCCGCCAACTAAAAGATCTTTGGTGATAAATGGAATCTCACCATTTTTCCATGATTGGCCGTATTGATGCATAAATCCTAAATACTCATTTTCAGCATCATCTAATGTAAAAAAGTAATGGTTTCTTAACGTGCATATTACAATTATTAATAAAGAGAACAGCATAAAACCAAAAAACAACTTCATATTCTTTGTAAAAGACATTTTAATTTTACCTAATTATTTTTTTATTTTATATGTATATATGAAAAAAATATATAATACTCTTATTAATATGGTTTAAACTCAATGTATACAATACAAAATTTAGTCTTTCCAAAAACGTCTATAAATGCTCCTAAAGGTTTATATTATATGACAGAAAATGGTATTGCTTATCCTGACAAGGATGAAGTTAGTCTTATAATACCTAAAAATACTATTACATCTTTAGGAACATATTTTAATTATTTTTCGCTAAGAACATGGCATTCATATTGTGATTTAAAAGATTTGTCCTTCAAGATCGAAGGTAGTGGTGAGTTTATACTTACTTTATATATATCCAAACTTGAAGTTGCTTCTGAGGTTATTCTTGAAGAACATATATCATTAAATCAATCAGAAGCACATGTTAAAATACCTTACGAAAAACTTGATAATGGTATTTTGTTCTTTAAAATTACTACTAAAACGGATTGCACAATACAATCTGGATGTTTTTATACTAAATCTAAGCCACTTAATGATGTAAAACTAGGTATAGTAATTACACACTTTAATCGTAAGCAATACGTTTTACCTGCAATTGAAAGAATAAGATCACAGTTACTATCTCATTCTGAGTTTAAAGACCATATTGAATTAATTGTTGTTGACAATTCGAAAAATATTACTGCCGAAGAAAGTAAAGGAGTTACTGTAATTCCTAACGAAAATTATGGGGGATCTGGCGGCTTTACAAGAGGACTGTTACATTTAAAAGATAACGGTTTTACACATTGTTTATTTATGGATGATGATGCAAGCTGTGAAATTGAATCAATTATAAAAACATTTCGATTATTACAATACTCTAAAACACCTAAATTAGCGATATCAGGGTCAATGTTGTATGAAGAGCATCCCGAAATATTACATGAAAAAGGTGCTGTATTTAAAGAGCTTGTTTTTAGACCATTGTATCATGGTTTAAATATGATGGATTTTCATCATTTACAAATAACAGATTTAGGATTTGAAAAACCTGATTATGGTGCATGGTGGCTTTTTGCATTTAATATTTCAGATGTAAAAAACTATCCATTTCCTTTCTTTGTTAAAGGAGACGACATGTTATTTAGTTTTATGAATGATTTTAATATCATTACTGTTAATGGCATTGCTGTTTGGGGAGAAAATTTCAGTTATAAGGACGGCCCTTTTGCAAAATATCTGTCAATTCGTGCTAATTATGTTATTTGTTTGTTGGCGACTCACACCCCTTTAAAGAAATATATTAAGAACTATTTAAATTTAATCAAACTAGCTCTTTTTTCCTTTAACTATGATAGTGCGAGGGCCACAAGTCTTGGGCTTAAGGATGTCATGGAAGGGCCAGATTTTTGGTCTAGAAATATGTCTTTTGCTAGTATATCAAAGCGGGTTTCTCATTTGACTTTTGAAGAAAAAATGAAGAAATTAGATATGTCTGGATTAGGGTTAAAATTCTTACCTTTTCATGAAAGTAAACTTAACAGAGTTATAAGAATGTTAACTCTAAATAGTTTTTTGTTACCCAAATTTTTAATTAAATCAGATATTGTTTATAACAACAAAGCCTTTCATGGGGTTTTTCGTCAGTTATTCAGAGCAAAACAAGTTGTATATTATTCAAATCGATATGATACTGGATATATTGCTCGATATGATCGTAAAAGATTCTTTGAAGAATTGGCCTACAGTTTTAAGATTATGTATCAATTTATAAGATGTTTTCATGTATTAAAAAAGCAGTATCGTAAAGTGGCTCCTAAATTTATGACAGAACAATTTTGGAGAAATGTCTACAAAGATACGAAAAAATAATTTTAGTATGGCCCTAATATTTTTAGAGCCATATTAAAACAGTGGATATTTTGGTTTTACCTTGCCAAAATTTAGATCTATAATCTTGGCAGGTGGGGTAGGGATATCGTGTAATATCCTGTTGCTAAGCTGCAATGATCCAGTTTTTTGCCATGTTGGATAGGGCATTGATACCATAGATGATTATTAATTATCATTGCAAATCCATCCTCATCTTTACAGGGCTTGCGTAATCTTCCACTTACAACAGGGCATTTTTTATAGGTATCATCCTTTTGCTTTGTATAATAGCTGCCATCTGCTGGTGCGCAGTTAATACTGGGGATGCCATTGTTAATCCAGCATCGTTTGTAATTCGCATAAGCGGTCGAGGATAAAATGATAGAAATTAAACTTAAAATCGAAATAATATATATACGATTAGAATAAATAATCATTTACTGTCCTTATGATAAAGTGATGGTCAGGTATAGCATATATTTTCTACGATATGTGACCATAGCTTACGATTGCTTTGGAATAAATTCTTTTTTAGATGGATATCAGATAGTGATGAAAATAGTTAAAAAATTTTTTTTGATTGCTGCCTTGTTGATGGGAGCAGGAATATATACCAACGCTGCTAGTGCATTGGGGTTAACAAGTTCTCTTCCAAAAATTAATCAAGTAGTGCACGCAGGAAATCAACAAATTATTTTAAAATATGATAATGAATTTAATCCCTTTCGCAGTCGCATATTATTGGTGGATGCGTCAGGAATGCCGACATTAATTCCTGCAACGACAACTATGGATTATAAAGAGGTTAAGGCTACCTATCCTTTAAAAGCTAGAAAATATAAGTTGCAATGGGAGGTGTGGACATGGAAAGGCGATAAAAGCTCAGGTGAAATCCCGTTTACAGTTCAGTAAATTGATTATTCCGCTGCCAGCGTCAGACCTACACCAGCAACAAGTGGGCATAAGGGCAAAGCTATAGCAAAACATGCCCCCAATAATTCAAAATGTGGGACAAAATCAAGATTGTGTAATTGGGCATCTGTAATCATTGTACCAAATATCAGAATAGGAGTCAGAAGTGGGAAGGTCAGCAAAGGTAATAAAAAGGCATTACGCCTTGCACCCAAGGAAATGCAAGTTGTCATTCCACCAATTAAAGATAAGCAGGCCGTACCAATGAACAGGCTCGCTGTGAATATAGGGATAGCATGATAAGGAAAGTTAAACATTAGCGCCAAAGGAACACTGGAAAAAAGTAAAGGTAACCCAGTGGTTAGCCAATGGCCCGTTATTTTGGCCAAAGCAATACCAAAAGCCGGAATACCCAGTAACAGTAATTGATCAAGGGATCCGTCTTCATATTCGTGGTTAAATTGTCGTTCCAGAGGTAATAATGCTGACAGAAGGCTGCAAACCCATAAAATACCAGGGGCTATTTGTTGTAATAGTTGTGGTTCAGGGCCCAATGCTAAAGGGAACAGTGAGGCAGTTAATACAAAAAATAAAATTGTTCCTAAACTGTCTGTGCCATACCGTAAGGATAATCTTAATTCTCGACCAATAAGATGAAAAAAAATAGACATTAGAAAGGTGCTTTGACAATCGATGAAGGGGTTAGCTGTAAATATTGACTGTTTGGTAAAGGCAATGGCACATGGGTGGTGGTAATAATCATTCCATTTTCTGATTTAAATTGATTGAAAATCTCTGCCAAAATTTCCATGGTTTGTTGGTCCAGCCCAACAGAAGGCTCGTCCAGCAACCATAATCTTGCGGGCTTTAATAATATACGGGCAATTGCAACGCGTCTTTTTTGCCCAGCTGATAACATACGTGCAGGAAGATCAATTATAGAGGATAAATTGACTGTTTGAAGAGCATCACGTAGGTCGGTTTTATAAATATGGCTGACTAAAGAAAGATTCTCTCGAACAGTTAAGGCAGGTTTAAGGGAATCTTGATGACTTAACCAAGCAACATTTTGAGTATGTTGGATCAGATTATCAAAAATATTTTCATGATTCCATAAAATTTCACCAGAGTCGATTTTCTTGAACCCTGCCAATATGCGT
Organism: Commensalibacter oyaizuii; assembly: GCF_029953265.1. Classification (NCBI taxonomy): domain Bacteria; kingdom Pseudomonadati; phylum Pseudomonadota; class Alphaproteobacteria; order Acetobacterales; family Acetobacteraceae; genus Commensalibacter; species Commensalibacter oyaizuii. Next base: position 1,543,739 of record NZ_JASBAO010000001.1, on the reverse strand, counting down.
AATAACGTGCTTTTTCCTGCACCGTTGGGACCTTGAATAATCAGGGATTCTCCAGAATTAAGGGTAAAATTAACGTTTTTTAAAACAAGTTTTTCCCCTCGAAAAGCAGACAGTTGTATAACTGATAATGAATGAGGTCGTGTTCCAGACAGGGTTTTGTATTCCTTTACCTACACACATAAGTGAAACAGCAAGTTGTCAGACATAATTGATTTTATTCGATTCGAGATATAAAAACTATATGATAATCTGTAAAGTTGTTTAATCAGCTTTAATAGATTTTGTAAAAATAAAATATACTAATTAAGGAAGCCATTATGAAACTCGTTGGCCAGGATAGTTTAAATACTTGCCGCCCTTTGGAGGTTGATGGAAAAACCTATCACTATTTTTCCCTATCAGAAGCCGAAAAAACACTAGGGTCTTTTCGTCGTTTACCTAATACATTAAAAGTATTATTAGAGAACGTATTACGTTTTGAAAATGGTCAATCTTTTACAGTCGAGAATGCTAAGGCAATTGCCGCATGGTTGAAAAACCGTCATAGTGATTCTGAGGTTCCCTTCCGTCCAGCCCGTATTTTAATGCAGGATTTCACTGGGGTGCCTGCCGTTGTTGATTTGGCTGCGATGCGTGATGGGATGATTAATTTAAAAGGTGATCCCCAAAAGGTTAATCCACTAATTCCTGTTAATTTGGTAATTGATCACTCTGTTATGGTGGACTATGCGGGGTCTTCCACAGCATTACAAAATAATATTAGTTTAGAATTTGAGCGCAACGCAGAGCGTTATGCGTTTTTACGGTGGGGACAAGAAGCATTTAAAGGATTTTCAGTAGTTCCCCCCGATACAGGTATTTGCCATCAGGTTAATCTGGAGCATATTGCCAAAGTAGTTTGGACAAACGAGGAAGACGGTAAAAATTATGCTTATCCAGATACCTTGTATGGAACAGATTCCCACACAACCATGATTAATGGTTTGGGTGTTTTGGGTTGGGGTGTAGGCGGTATTGAGGCCGAAGCAGCAATGTTAGGCCAACCGATTACCATGTTAATTCCCGATGTGATTGGATTTAGATTAACTGGTAAGCTGGCCGCTGGTGTCACAGCAACTGACTTAGTGTTAACTGTCACTGAAATGCTGCGTAAAAAAGGGGTTGTTGGTAAATTTGTTGAATTTTATGGTCCTGCCTTGGATCATTTGCCATTATACACCCGCGCAACGATTGCAAATATGGCCCCTGAATACGGGGCAACTTGTGGCTTTTTCCCTGTTGACAAACAAGCTTTGGATTATTTGCGCTTAACGGGTCGTGACGAACACCAAATCAAATTGGTTGAAGCTTATCTAAAAGCACAAGGAATGTTCCGTGATGGTAGTGCAGAAGAACCAGAATTTACCGATATTTTAGAATTAGATATTAGTCAGGTTGTTCCATCAATTTCTGGGCCTCGTCGTCCACAAGATCGTATTTCGTTAAATGATGCTAAATCTGTGTTTGAAAAAGAATTAGTGGGCGGTTTTAATGTTCCCACCGCAGATGCGGATAAATCTTATCCTGTGGCAAATGCTGATTATCAATTGGAACATGGTTCTGTGGTAATTGCTGCGATTACGTCTTGCACGAATACATCTAATGCCGAAGTGATGATGGCTGCTGGGTTATTGGCAAAAAAAGCGCATGCCCTTGGGTTGACGCGTAAGCCTTGGGTAAAAACTTCTTTGGCTCCTGGGTCAAAAGTGGCGACCGAATATTTACAAAAAGCAGGACTGACCGATGCTTTAAATGCATTGGGTTTTAATATCGTTGGATATGGTTGTACAACCTGTATTGGAAATTCTGGTCCGTTGGCACCAGAAATTGTTGATACAATTGAGAATAACAAATTGGTTGCATCGGCAGTATTATCAGGTAACCGTAATTTTGAAGGCCGTATTTCTCCCAACGTGCGTGCAAACTACTTGGCCAGCCCACCTCTGGTCGTGGCGTATGCCATTTTGGGAACACTGCGCAAAGACATCACCAAAGATCCGTTAGGGGTCTCCAAAGAGGGTAAAGAGATTTATCTAAAAGATATTTGGCCTTCAGAACAAGAGATTGCTGATGCAATGGCCTCTGCAATTTCTAAGGAAGAGTTTAAAAAAGGATACAGCCAAGTTTCAACAGGTCCCGCGGAATGGCAAGCATTAGAAGTAGCCACTGGCTCTCAGACGTATGCTTGGGCACCCGATTCCACATATGTTCGTAATCCTCCTTATTTTGAGGGCATGGGTAAAGAAGCCCCTGCCAAACGTCCCGATATCAAAGGGGCCAGAATATTGGCACTACTTGGCGATAACGTCACAACCGATCATATTTCCCCCGCAGGTTCTATTCGCAAGGATTCTCCCGCAGGGCGTTATTTGACTGAACATGGGGTAAAGGTAAACGACTTTAACTCTTATGGTTCGCGTCGGGGTAATCATGAAGTAATGATGCGCGGTACATTTGCGAATATCCGTATAAAAAACGAAATGGTTCCTGGTGTTGAGGGTGGATACAGTAAACATTATCCTGACGGTAAAGAAGGGGCCATTTACGACGTTGCAATGCAATATCAACAAGAAAAAACTCCATTGATCGTCTTTGGGGGTAAAGAATACGGTATGGGTTCATCGCGTGATTGGGCTGCCAAAGGTACTAACCTATTGGGGGTTGCGGCGGTAATTGCAGAAAGCTTTGAACGTATTCATCGCTCTAATTTGGTTGGTATGGGTGTTTTACCATTATTATTTGAGGAAGGGACAACCCGCAAAACCTTGAATTTAAAAGGCGATGAAAAAATTGATATTCTTGGTGTTGAAACTTTAAAACCACGCCAAAAATTGACAATGCGTATTCATCGTGCAGACGGCTCGACCCAAGAAGTACCATTGGTATGTCGTGTAGATACTCTAGAGGAAGTTGAGTATTATCGTCACGGGGGTATTTTGCCTTATGTTCTTCGATTAATGGCGCAATAAACTAGAAATTAGTTATATCTGCAATGAAAAGGGAGGTGTAAACCTCCCTTTTTCATGTAGAAGTCGGTATGTTGTATTAACAAAGAATTTATATTCGTTATTTTATCCACATAGGGTAAGCTGATCAAAGGTTGCTTCTATAAACAAAATTAGGAAATAGTATGATGCAAAAAACACCTCGTACAGTAACGTCGCCGAAAAAATTTATTATAGGCAGCAATCTTTTGGGACAGTTGCATGAATATATCAAAGATTTTGGTACAAATGCCGTTTTGTTATGTGACGAGTTTATATTGGATCGTGTTAAAAAAGAGGCGTTACCAAATGTGCAATTATCAGGATTATCTGGTGTTGCGGAGCAATTTCAATATGAATGCACAGACGCAGAAATAAAGCGGATCATTGCAGTAATAGAAAAACAGTCTGCCAATATTATTGTTGGTATTGGTGGGGGAAAAACGTTAGATACAGCCAAAGCCGTAGCCTATTATAAAAAAATCCCTGTTATTATTGTTCCAACAATTGCATCAACGGATGCACCGTGTACGGCCTTGGCGGTAATTTACAAAAAAAACGGTGAATTTGATCGTTATTTATTTTTACCGCAAAATCCTGATGTTGTGATTGCAGATACATCAATTATTTGTCAGGCACCTGCACGTTTTTTTGCCGCAGGGGTGGGGGACGCATTGGCAACGTATTTTGAAGCGCGGGCATGTTACGCGGTTGATGGGATTAATTTGGTTTTAAAAAAACCATCCAGGACGGGATTGGGATTGGCTCAATTGTGTTATCAGGTATTACAAGAAAATGTTGCTTGTGCCATGGATGCGGTTCGTAATCAAATCGTTACCCCTGCGTTGGAACAAGTGATAGAAGCAACCATTTATTTAAGTGGTGTCGGTGCAGAGGCAGGTGGTTTGGCTGCAGCTCATGCAATTAATAATGGCATGTCCGCAGTTGCTGATTTGCATAAGGCACAACACGGGGAAAAAGTAGCGTTCGGATTGTTGGTACAATTGGTTTTAGAAAATGCACCGCAACATGAAATTGAAGCCGTTGTTGATATTATTAAAACTGTAGGGTTACCCTTAACTTTAAAAGATATGGGACTAACTAAATTTGTTGAGGCAGAGTGGCGAAAAGTTGCAGAAATTGCTTGTGACCCCGAGGATACGATGGGAAATATGCCCAAAAAGGTGACGGTTGAGGAGGTTTATGCCGCCATAGTTGCTGCGAACAGCTTGGCAGAACGGTATTGTGCAAAGGGATGCTAATAATATTTAAATAATTATGTATCTTTAGTTAATACTTGTAACTTTGCATGGTTTGCGTTAAGGTAAATAAAATTTATCTTCCATAGTGTGGGGGGTGGCCTTAGTCGGCCGCCTTTTTTTGTTTTGGATTCAATAGAACTTACAGATGAACTAACTGATAACCGTATCGAAAATCGCGTGGCAGCTTTAATTGAACCTACTTTGGTCGATATGGGATATGAGCTAGTCAGAATAATGATTTTAGGAAAATTAGCACCGACTCTACAGATTATGGTTGATCGTGCTGACGGTTCCTTGATTAATGTTGAAGATTGTGAACAGATCAGTCATGCGGTTAGTGCGATCTTAGATGTGCATGATCCTATCGAGGGGGCTTGGACATTGGAAGTTTCATCCGCAGGAATAGACCGTCCGCTAGTGCGGGTAAAAGATTGGAATCGCTTCTCGGGTCACTTGGCCAAGGCAGAAACAATGATTCCTGTTGAGGGCAGAAGACGTTTTTCCGGAATTGTTTTAGGTGCAGATGAACACGTTGCACGCTTGCGTCTAGATGATGGCAGTGAGGTCGCTTTACCTTTTGCTGAAATACGCAAGGCCAAATTAGTATTGACTGATGCATTGATTGATGCTTGTCAACAAATGAAGGACGGGGCCGTATCTGTTGAAGATATAGATGATTCTTCTGATCAAGATAATACAAGCCAGCCTAAAAAGTCTGGTAAACAAAAACGCTATAAAACACATTGAGAGGTTTTTATGGATACGTCTGTTTCTCGTCCTGAGTTATTATTGGTTGCAGATGCGGTTGCGCGTGAAAAAGCGATTAGCCGTGATGAAGTTCTCGAAGCAATGGAGCAGGCCATTCAAAAAGCGGGTCGCGCTAAGTATGGTCATGAAAAAGATATTCGTGCAATCATTGATCGTAAAACGGGCGAGGTTCGCCTGTCTCGTTGGACTGAAGTCGTTGAAGAGGTTGAAAACGAAGATTCTCAGATCCCTCATTATATTGCGGTTAAAATTCAGCCTAATATCAAAGTTGGTGAGTATATTATTGATCCATTACCTCCAATTGATTTTGGCCGAATCGCAGCCCAGACAGCTAAACAAGTTATTGTTCAACGCGTGCGTGAGTTCGAACGTAATCGTCAATATGAAGATTTCAAAGATCGTGTTGGTGAAATTGTCAACGGAACAGTCAAGCGTACAGAATATGGCAACTTACTGGTTGAAATCGGAAGCTCCGAAGCATTATTACGCCGGGACGAGTTGATTCCAAGAGAAAATTTCCGCAACTCAGAACGTGTTCGAGCTTATATCTACGATGTAAGGAAAGAGACTCGCGGGCCACAAATTTTCTTGTCTCGAACTCATCCTGCATTTTTAGCGAAATTGTTTGCTCAGGAAGTTCCTGAAATTTACGATGGTATTATCGAGATTAAGGCTGTTGCCAGAGACCCTGGGTCTCGTGCAAAAATGGCTGTAACTTCAAAAGATGCTGCAATTGATCCTGTGGGTGCTTGTGTTGGTGTGCGTGGATCTCGCGTTCAAGCCGTAGTGCAAGAGCTACAGGGGGAAAAGATCGATATCATCCCTTGGAGTGGTCAGGCTGCGACCTTTGTTGTTAATGCATTGGCGCCAGCAGAAGTTACCAAAGTCGTTATGGATGAAGAGGCTGGTCGGGTTGAAGTTGTTGTGCCTGATGACCAACTCAGCCTTGCCATAGGTCGTCGAGGGCAAAATGTAAGGCTTGCCAGTCAGTTGACCCGTTGGGATATTGATATATTAACAGAAACCGAAGAATCTGATCGTCGGCAAGAAGAATTTCGCAGTCGAACTGCCGTCTTTGTTAATGATCTGGACGTGGATGATGTTATTGCTGGTCTATTGGTTACAGAAGGCTTTCATAGCATAGAAGATCTTGCCTTTTCATCACCAGAGGAATTAGCGGAAATCGACGGGTTTGATGAAAATCTTGGGCAAGAACTGTTCCAACGTGCAGAAGAATTTCTGGCAAAGCAGCAGGATTCTTTGAATCTAAAGCGTCAAGAATTAGGGGTTGCCGATGAAATCGTTGATCTAGATTGCTTTACGCCACAAATGTTGGTGTTATTAGGAGAGAAGGGTGTTAAAACACTTGATGATCTTGCTGATTTGGCCAGTGACGAATTAATTGAAATATTAGGTGTGGATTCCTTGGATGAAGAAACAGCGAACGCAATTATTATGCGTGCCCGCGAGCATTGGTTCGAAGAAGGTGAAAATCAAGATTCTCAAGAAAATTAGTGATAATTTATCACCAGTCTGTATAATAATTAGTTGTTTTGATATAATATCTTTTCATTCTTAGTAAACTACGGTAATGGTTAACAAATCTGACGAATCAAAACAACAACAGCGTTGCTGTTTGGTTACAAGAGAAAAAGGAAATCCAGAAGGATTGATCCGTTTTGTCATATCACCCGACAATGTGGTGGTCCCTGATTTGACAGAACGGCTTCCTGGGCGAGGAATGTGGTTGAAAGCTGATCAAAATGTGCTACATATGGCAATAGAACGTCGTGTTTTTTCACGTGCGGCACAGTGCCAGGTAGAGGTTCCAGAAAATCTATCATCAATGATTATTAATGGATTGCAATGCAGGATTAAAAATTCATTGGGTCTTGCAAGGCGTGCTGGGCAGGTTACATTTGGTTTTGAAAAAGTAAGGGAAAAGATCTCTCAGAATGTTGTTGGGTTGATTATACAAGCTACAAATGGTAGTGAAGAAGAAAGAAAACGTTTGCTATCAGGGGCTAAGCATTTGCCTAATATAGCAATTTTTACGGCTAAAGAATTAGGAATATTATTTGGCCGAGAGTATGTGGTTCATGCAGCCATTCATACAGGTTCGTTTGTTTATCGTATTTTATGTGATAACAGACGATTAGCAGGGTTTATCAATTAAAGTATTGGGTTCGGCGGGTTAAATCCGGCGAATGGATTAAGAACAGGCAGGTATATGAGCGAAGGCAACGATCAAGAACAAGGACAGGGTAAAAAACGTCTATCTTTACGATCACCAGTTAGAACAGAGGTAGGACGTACTGTCGATGCCGGGTCTATCAGACAAAGTTTCAGTCATGGACGCACCAAAGTTGTGCAAGTTGAAGTAAGAAAAAAGCGTGGTGCTTCTGGTGGCACAGAAAAATCTGCGGGGAGCACTGCTGGTGTTGCACGCAAGCCTGCGGCTAAGAAATCTTCTGCAGGATCATCATCAGGCAAAAGGGCGCTTACAGCCGCTGAATTGGCAACACGTCAACGTGTTTTAGAAGAACAAAAACTAGATCAACAACGCAAAGAAGCCGAACGTAGAGAACAAGAAAAAATCTCTATTCTTTCGGCAGCAGAAGAAGCAAAACGTCGGGAAGCAGAAGAGAAAGCCCAGCAGGAAGCTGCTGCAGCACTAGCCGAACAGGAAGCTGCTGAAAAGGCAAGTCAAGAAGCTGCAGCAAAAATTGAAGCTGAGAAAGCAACTGTTGACGTTGCTAAGAAAAAAGACGCAGCAAGCAAAAAAGAAAATGCCTCTGTCAAGAAAAGTAATGACAGAACTGAACCTAATCGTAAGGTAAAGGTTTCCAACGTTCCTATCCCAGGTGAAATCACGTTTGCACCCCAGCCAAGCCCTGTCGAACCACTTGCAAAACGCGCTGTTATGGCACATAAGCCAGCAAAGCCAGCTAGCGATAAGTTTGTTGCGGAACCACGTGCTGTCGACAAAGATGAGAAGGTCGCCAAGAAAACCCAAGATCACGTGAAAGTTCGTAATACCGATGTGCGCGATGAGATGGATGGTGAAGAGGGCGATGGTCGCAGAGGTTCCTCGCGTCGAGGTGCTGGTGCCAGCCGCAAGAGCGGTGCTGGTGCTGGTGGCCGTAGCAAGAGTGGCGATAACAGACGTTCAGGTAAGATCGATATTCAGGCCGCTATTGAGGGAGAAGATGGGAATAAAGTTCGTTCTTTAGCCTCAGTCCGTCGTCAAAGAGAACGTGAACGTCGCCAAGCAGAACTTGAAAGATTACGTGCAGATCAGGTCAAAGTGGTGCGTGATGTGACTTTACCCGAAACGATTACTGTGCAAGAACTTGCCAATCGTATGGCTGCTCGTCAAGGCGATGTTATTAAGGCCTTGATGAAAATGGGCGTAATGGCAACGGTTAATCAATCTTTAGATGCTGACACAGCAGAATTAATTATTGAAGAATTCGGTCATCGCGTGCATCGTGTTGCCGACAGTGATGTTGAACTAGGCATTGAAAATATGCCTGATAAAGAAGAAGACAAATTATCACGTCCACCCGTTGTTACCGTAATGGGGCATGTTGATCATGGTAAAACGTCTTTATTGGATGCTTTGCGTACCACCGATACTGCTAGAGGTGAAGCAGGTGGAATTACCCAACATATTGGTGCATACCAGGTTCGTCTTCCTTCTGGTGCTAGAATCACATTTTTAGATACCCCAGGCCACGAAGCATTCACTGCAATGCGTTCTCGTGGTGCATCCGTGACGGATATCGTTGTCTTGGTGGTTGCAGCTGATGATGGTGTTATGCCTCAAACTATTGAAGCAATTAAACATGCCAAAGCTGCAAATGTGCCTATTATTGTTGCAATTAATAAATGTGACTTGCCGGGTGCTAATCCAGATCGAGTTCGTCAGGAGCTTTTACAACATGAAATCGTTGTAGAAAATATGGGCGGTGATACTCAAGATGTTGAAGTTTCTGCCAAGAAAAGAATTGGTCTTGATAAGCTTGAGGAAGCGATCGTTTTATTGGCTGAATTACAAGAACTAAAAGCAAATCCCAATAGAATTGCTGAAGGTGCAGTTATTGAAAGCCGCTTGGATAAGGGACGTGGGCCAGTTGCAACATTATTGGTGCAAAAAGGGACTTTAAACAAAGGGGATGTCATTGTTGCTGGTGCTGAATGGGGTCGTGTTCGTGCGATGCTTGACGACAAAAGCAAGAATATGAAACAGGCAACTCCTTCTACTCCAGTTGAGTTGTTAGGACTGACTGGCGTTCCTCGTGCGGGTGAACCTTTTGTTGTTGTCGATAGTGAAAGCAAAGCCAGAGAAATTTCTGAGTTTAGACAGCGTAAAATGCGTGAGAAACAAGCCGCAGTTAGAATGGCTGCTCGTGGAACACTGGATCAAATGTTGGCACGTATTCAGGCTGGCGAGCAAAAAGAGATTGCTGTGTTGATAAAAGCAGATGTTCAGGGTTCTGCTGAAGCTATTCAAACAACAGTGATGAAATTAGAACATGAAGAAATCAAAGTACGTGTTCTTTCAGCAACCGTTGGTCAAATCACAGAAAGTGACGTTCAATTAGCAAAAGCATCTAGTGCAATTATTGTTGCCTTTAACGTGCGTGCCACGGCTCAGGCTAGAGAGCTAGCTCAACATGAAGACGTTGATATTCACTATTACTCAATCATCTATCAAGTTATAGATGATATCGAGAAATTGATCAAAGGGCGCATTGCTCCTAAACAACGTGAAAAATTCTTGGGTTATGCGGAAATCCGCAAGGTCTTTTCTGTTAGCAAAACAGGAAAAGTCGCTGGTTGTTATGTTACCCAAGGTGTTGTGCGTCGTGGATGTGGTGTTCGTTTGTTACGTGAAAATGTCGTTATCCACGAAGGAAACCTCAGTCAATTAAAACGCTTTAAAGATGATGTAAAAGAGGTGTCTCATGAATATGAATGTGGACTATCTTTTGCTGGATTTAATGATTTGCGTGAGGGCGATGTTGTAGAATGCTACGAGATGGAAACTGTTGAAGCATAATGAATAAGCCTTTTTTAATGGGTAGGGATTCCTTGGATAAACATTCCAAGGCCCCTTCTCAACGACAATTGCGTGTTGCTGAAGAAGTAAGACATATTCTTTCTGATGTATTTACGCGCACTGAATTTCGTGATCCAGAGTTACGGGATAAGCGGATAACGGTAACTGAAGTCAGGATGAGTCCAGATTTGCGCAATGCGATGGTTTATGTTGTGCATTTGGGGCGAAATGATATTGAAGAATTACTGCCTGCGTTAAAAAGGGCATCTGCGTTTTTGCGCAGTCAATTAAAATCAAAATTACGACTTAAGTTTCTGCCTGAATTACGATTTCATGCAGATACCGGTTTGGATTATGCTGCTAAGATTGATGCTTTGTTGCATAGTCCAGAAGTTTCTCGTGATTTAGATCACAACGAAGAATAAGCATAAAATCGATTTTTAAAAAATTAACGCAATGTAGCAAGGCTATTATTTATAGCAGTGGACAGTTGCGTTAATGCGTTTTGTTCTAATTCAATAATATCACTATCATTATACAATTTGCTTTGAGCCGTGAATGTAGCCCTCTGTTTTTGAATAGATTGATTCTCATTCTTTGGTACGATGCTCCAATTTGCTTCTAAGGTTATATGCCCTGTTTTAGAAGCATCTTCCTGTACGTCAAAACGGCTAATATTTATCATTAATTGATAGGTTGGGGGCTCGATTTGTGTCTGATTTGTAATAAAAAGATTAGGGTTTTTATCAGCTAAAACATGTGTAATAAATTCGGTCGCCCCTATGGATAAAATACTGCTCATACGTCCATTGGGGCTGTGATTTAGTGTAGATTGAGTTCGTGTGATAATATCAGTCGTATTTAAATAATCAGGCACTGTTACTTGTGAAACATAAATTACAGGGGCTGAGTTGGTGTAATTGCTTACACGCTCTGATTGCCGTGGCCCAGTTTCGTTAAGTGTGTAAAATTTTAAAGGGGGGGCTGAACACCCCGTTAAAATTGTGAATATGCTGATAGCAGAATAAGTAATTAATTTTTTCATTGTTTACGGCCTATAAGAAGCAGTTTTGGATTACGTTCGATTTGGGTTGCAAATCCTCTTAAAGAGGTCGCAGCATCAGCAAGATTACGTAAAATAATATCCAAATTGATTCTTGTGGTTGATCTGACGGATGTCATGGTTTTTACGTTTTGTAAGGCATCTGAAGCGTTAAGAAGTGTTTTATTTGTCGAAACCAATACGTGGTGAAGTTCATTCCCACGGGCATTGATTTGCTTATTACTATTAACCAATAATATATTTAAGTTGTGCACAACCGTATCGATATTATCATTAAGATGAACGATTAGTTTATTTGTACTATCTGAGGTATTTTGCACACTCTTCAGTAACATAGGTATTTGTTCGTTTAATTTATCTGTTAGATTGCCGACTTTTTGAATAGTAGAATCAAGATCCAGAGATAATTTTTCAAGTTGAAGATTCATTAACTCTGACTTAATTTTTTGGATTGTGGAGGGATGTGCAGGAATTTCTATAATATTTTCGTTTAATCTTGGATGAAAAATAGGTTTATTCTGAGGATCGAAATCTAGAAAAATATTTGAAGTTCCAGTAACAAAGCTTTCAGTACTAATTTCTGCGCATAATCCATTTTGAATCATGGTATTCATGAACTCTTTATAACTTTTATAATGAGCACTTAATTGAATTTTTTTGGGATCGATACTGATTGTAACAGGGATATAGGCCTTATGATCTTTTGGATCAAATTGTAAGGTAATGTTGTTTACGGATCCAACTTGAACCCCGCGAAAGGTAACTGGGGCACCCACCGACAAGCCTGTTACAGATCCAGGAAATATAACAATAGCTTGTTTTTTACTGGAAAAGAAATCGAAGTTACCAAAGAAAATAATAACGCACAGGGCAAGAATCAATCCTCCAAGAACGAACGCCCCAATAGTTGTTTGTTGATTTGTTGTCATGATGGATTAGTCTTTCTGTTTTAGTTGATCAAAGCGTTGACGATGCATGAAATCATTAACCTGTTCACAAGGTGGATTGTCTCGCAATGCTTTGGGGGAGCCATAGGCGATCGGAGTTTTTGTTTGGGCGTCCATAAATATACCATCGTCTGCGATGGTAAACAAACTGGGTAATTCGTGACTGACAATGACGATGGTTGTTCCTAATCCATTACGTAGATTTAAAATCAAATCGTCCAATCGTTTTGATGTGATTGGATCCAATCCAGCGGAGGGTTCGTCAAAAAATAAAACCTCAGGATCTAAAGCCAAAGCCCTGGCCAGTCCACAACGTTTTTTCATGCCTCCACTCAGTTCTGAAGGGTATAGATTAATGGCATGGTCCATTCCGACCAATCCTAATTTTAACTCTACAAGTCGCTGAATCATCGTGGGGGAAAGGTCTGTAAAAAGTTGTAAAGGCAGCGCTATATTTTCGCCAACGGTCATTGAACTCCACAACGCGGCGCTTTGGAATAAAACGCCAAATTTATGTGCAATTTTAATTCTGTGGTTTTTTGAAGCTTGCCAGTAATCTTCGTTTTTAAAGAAAAAGTTGCCTTTTTGTGGGGGCAATAATCCGATCATGGATTTGAGCAATGTGCTTTTTCCGCAACCGCTCCCCCCCATCAGGGCAAAGATACTGCCTTTTTTAACAGTAAAGTTAATATTTTTTTGGATCAGTTTAGGACCATACCCGATTTGTAAATTTTTTACGGATAATAAAGGTTGTTCAGTTGTGATGTTAGACATGATTCATATCCCAATCATATCAGCAATAACAGCAAAGATCGCGTCAAGAGCGATAACCCCAACAATTCCAACAACAACTGCCTTGGTCGCAGCAATACCTACATCAGCAGCACTTCTGCCTGATTTCATCCCGATATAGCAGCTGCTTACCCCAATAAACATAGCAAATGCTATCGTTTTAACACCACCAAATACAAATTGGTTAAAGGCAACAGCACCAAAAGTTTGTTGTAAAAATCCAATTACGGAAACTTTTAACATCAGAATAGAAACAATTAATCCCCCGAATATACCCATAAAACATGCATATAAATATAAAAGAGGCATTGTCAGAGTTAATGAAAGCATAGAGGGTAAAATAATATATTCAGTCACAGGAATACCCATGACCTTTAATGCATCAATTTCTTCGTTCCCCTGCATAGTGGCGATGCGGGCTGCATATGCACCCCCAGTTCGTCCTGAAATAACGATAGCCGTCATTACGGCTGCCATTTCACGAACGGTTGCAATACCCACTAAATTAGCAACATATGCGTCTGCAGAAAAACGACGCAATTGTACTGCACCAACAAATGCTAAAATAGCTCCAACAAGGAAATTCACAACACTGATAATGATTAATGCCGAGGGACCTGCTGCTTTGATATCTTTTAACAAGTCAGCAAGACGCATAAAAGAACGTCCAGCAAAAGATTTAAATACACCGTTAAGGGTCAAGAAAAAAAGCTGTGTGGTTACACCCAAGCTATTTAATGCGTTAATAGTCCACCCACCAAGATTGTATAAAGGACGAAATCCGCGTTTAGATTGAGTATGGGCTGGTGCTTTGTTTTCAGTTAACAAAGATAATAATTTTTGGGTTGCTTCAGGTAGACCTTGATCACTAAATTTTATTTGATGTTGTGCAGATAACTGTTTGATTTCCCATAAAAATGTGATAAAACCACTGTCCCAAGACCGCAGATGCTTTGTGTCAAATTGGATCGTAGTGGCATTTGAAAGATGATCAAATATGTTTGAAGGTAACTGAGGAATATTATCGTTTTTAGAAAGCCAATCACCGTGCAGAATAAATATTGATTGCTCGTCTTTGCATTCGAAATTCCATTTAAGGGGTTCGGGGGAAAAACTCGCTTTTTTTTCTATAGTCAAGTGGATACCTTATTGATACATAATATCGTCTTAATTATATAGTTTACTATCATCTAGAATTAGAGATATTTCAAAAAAACATGGTAAATTGGCAATAAGATATTATAAAATTTTGTGTTTGTATAGAATATACTGTTTTATTTTCAATGATTACCGTGTAATGAATAAGTGATCGAAAAGGTTCATCGTTATAAGAACCAGAATTAGGGGCGTTTACAGATTGATGCGCAATAGGCGTGGACAAATTATTGATGGATGGTTGTTAATAGATAAACCGTTAGAAAAAACATCTGCTTTTATTGTAAATAAAGTGAAATATGTTTTTGATGCACGAAAAGTCGGTCACAGTGGGACACTTGATCCCTTGGCAACAGGATTGTTACCAATTGCTTTTGGTAAAGCCACAAAAACCATCCCATATATTATGGATAAGAAAAAAGTTTATCATTTTACTTTAACCTTTGGTGAATCTAGAACCACTGATGACGCTGAGGGTGAAGTGATTGCACGATCCGATGTTCGGCCAAGTGATGCCGACATTGAACAGGCATTGATCCAGTTTCAGGGGGAAATTATGCAGATTCCTCCGATTTTTTCTGCTATTAAAGTCGGTGGAAAACGTTCTTACGATCTTGCTCGTCAAGGGGAGTTACCCCAATTAAAGCAACGTCCTGCGCGAATAGATTCTTTTCGAATGATCGAGCGTTTAGATCAGGATCGTGCAAAATTTGAAGTTATTTCTGGCAAAGGGGTTTATATGCGTTCTTTGGCCAGAGATTTGGCGGTTGCATGTCAGTCTGTCGGATATATTTCTGAATTGCGCCGTTTAAAAGTTGGTCCTTTTGATGTGACAGACGCATTTTCACTGGACAAAATTGTCGGAAACGACAAAAAAGGAGAAGCTTCTTTGGATTTGATTCTGCCTGTTGAGACTGCGCTGGACGACATCCCGGCTCTAGCCTTAACGTCAGAAGAAGCCACCGACCTTAGGTTTGGCCGTTCCTTAGGGATAGATCAACTGAAGGATCGTATTTCATTGGAGGTGGAGTTACCTGATGGGGTACTTCGCGCCATGAATGGGGGGCATTTTATTGGGTTATGCCGTTTTGAAGAAGAACGGTTACGTCCAATTCGTGTATTTTAATTTTTTTTAGAAAAGGATAATACGATGTCGATTACAGCTGAACGCCGTGCAGAGTTAATGAAAGAATATCAAACCAAAGAGAACGATACTGGTTCTCCAGAGGTTCAAGTTGCTTTGTTAACGGAAAGAATTGTTAACTTAACAGAACATATGAAAGATCATGCAAAAGATTTTCATTCACGTCGTGGTCTATTAAAATTGGTTGGACAACGTCGCCGTTTGTTAAGTTATTTGCGCACAAAAGATCAAAGTCGTTATGAAAATTTAATTAAACGTCTGGGTCTGCGTCGTTAAGAAATAAGTGGAAACTGGTTTAATTTTTTTAAATCAGTTTCTATTTGATGATTAAATATAGATATAGATGTGAAAAAATTTAAAGTCTATTCTCAGCGTTTCAGGCCACATGGTGCGATAAACAGGATAACAAGATGCTCCATGCCGTCCGAGACGCTGTCATTTGCAGTTTATGGTGTAATAGAACTTCAGAATTTTTTCCTGATCGTATCTGATATAGGAAAATATAATGTTTAAATATTATCGTAAAGAAATAGAATGGGGCGGTCGTCCCCTTATTTTGGAAACAGGAAAGATTGCACGTCAAGCTGATGGTGCTGTTGTGGTAACATATGGTGGGACGGTTGTATTATGTACTGCGGTTGGGGATAAAAAAGTTAAGCCAGGTCAAGACTTTTTTCCTCTAACAGTGCATTATCAAGAAAAAGCATTCGCAGTTGGAAAAATTCCAGGTGGGTTTTTTAAGCGCGAGGGACGAGCTTCTGAAATTGAAACTTTAAATTCTCGGTTAATTGATCGTCCAATTCGACCATTATTTCCAGAAAATTTTCATAACGAAGTGCAAGTGATTGCGACTGTGTTAAGTCATGATATGGAAAATGATCCAGCAATTGTTGCATTAATTGGATGTTCTGCAGCATTGACATTATCGGGTATTCCTTTTTTGGGACCGATTGCTGGATGTCGCGTTGGATATAAGAACGGCGAATATATACTAAATCCAACGCTTTCTGAAGGCGAAGATACAGAGCTGGATTTGGTTGTTGCGGGGACTTCTGAAGGCGTTTTAATGGTCGAATCAGAAGCCAAAGAGTTAACTGAAGAAGTTATGTTGGGCGCAGTGACTTTTGGGCATGAGGCAGGTCAGGCAGTAATTGATGCAATCATCTCATTGGCTGAACATGCTGCACGCCAACCTTGGGAACTGGCAGAACCAACTGATGAAGAGAAAAAGTTAAAAACCCGAATTGATAAAATTGGTCGCAAAATTTTAGCTGAAGCTTATAAAGAGCGGGAAAAGCAGAAACGTTACGCAGCTCTTGACGAGGCACGTGCTAAAATTATCGAAAAAATTACAGAAGAAGAACTGGATGTTGAAAAAGCACCGTCTATTATTGATAGTTTAGAGGCTAATATTGTCCGTACATCTGTTTTAAAAACCGGAATGCGCATTGATGGCCGCGATTTAACCACGGTTCGTCCAATTATTGGTGAAGTTGGTATTCTACCCAGAACGCATGGTTCTGCGTTATTTACCCGTGGTGAAACACAGGCGTTGGTGGTCACTACGCTTGGAACTGCTCAAGACGAACAAATTGTTGATGCATTAGAAGGTGAACATCGTTCGAACTTTATGCTGCACTATAATTTCCCTCCTTATTCCGTTGGGGAATGCGGACGTTTAGGAGCCCCAGGTCGTCGTGAAATTGGTCATGGTAAACTTGCTTGGCGTGCTATTCATCCTTTGCTACCAAGTAAAGAACAATTTCCATATACAATGCGGGTTGTATCTGAAATTACCGAAAGTAATGGGTCTTCCTCTATGGCAACGGTTTGTGGGACCTCTTTATCTTTAATGGACGCTGGTGTTCCAATGGAACGTCCCGTTGCAGGGATTGCAATGGGATTAATCAAAGAAGACAAAGGGGTTGCTGTATTAACCGATATTTTGGGTGATGAAGATCATCTTGGTGATATGGATTTTAAAGTTGCAGGAACCGAAGTGGGTATTACTGCACTACAAATGGATATTAAAATCACGTCTATTACCCCTGAAATTATGAAGCAAGCTCTGGCACAAGCCAAAGATGGCCGTATGCATATTCTTGGTGAAATGGCTAAAGCATTAACAGAAAGTCGTGCAGAAATATCCGATAATGCACCTCATATTATCGTTATGAACGTTCCCAAGGAAAAAATCAGAGATTTGATCGGTGCAGGTGGAAAAACAATTCGTGAGATTGTTGAATATTCTGGTTGTAAGATCGATATAGAAGATGATGGTACGGTTAAAATTGCGGTGACATCAAGCGAACAGGCTGATAAAGCAAGGGAACGTATTGAAGCCATTGTTGCTGAACCAGAAGTAGGCCGTATTTATACTGGTAAAGTTGTTAAAGTTGCTGATTTCGGTGCGTTTGTAAACTTTATGGGTGCGCGAGATGGATTGGTTCATATTTCTGAGTTGGCAGAGGGTCGCGTTGCAAGAACTGGCGATGTTGTCAAAGTAGACGATATGGTTAAGGTTAAAGTGGTTGGTTTTGATGATCGTGGCAAGATTAAACTGTCAATGCGCGAAGTAGACCAAGAAACTGGTGCAGATATTAGCGAAAAGGTGGGGCCACGAGCCAACGCTAATTCTGGACGGAATCGCAATGATCGCAGTTCACGATCATCATAAAAGACTTGGTTATAGTATTATACTATATTGTTAACTTTAGTTTTTAGTAAAAAAAGAACGCTTGCGTTCTTTTTTACTGGAAAAAAACGTTTTTTATTATTAATAAAGTTTTGAGTTTATATTTTGATCTGCATTGAAAGAGCAGGAGTAGTAATGAAAGCAGTAAATCCAATTCGTATGGGGGGTAAAGAGGTTTTACCATTAATAGAAGGTGGTAAAGGTGTTGCTATCTCAACAGGGGTATCTGCGGGTCATTGGTCTGCTGCTGGTGGTGTTGGTACTATATCCATTGTCAATGCTGATAGTTATGACGAACAAGGAAATATTGTTCCTCAGATTTATCGTACGAAAACGCGTCGTGAACGTCATGACGAATTAATTCAATACGCAATTGCTGGTGGTATCGATCAGGTAAAAATTGCACGTGAAATCGCTGGGCCTGACGCACGAATTCATGCTAATATTTTGTGGGAAATGGGGGGTAGTGAAGCCATCATTTCTGCGGTCTTAGACCAGACAAAGAACATGATTAATGGTGTAACTTGTGGTGCGGGTATGCCTTTTAAATTATCCGAAATTGCTGCAAAATATGGGATTCATTATTATCCAATCATTTCTTCTGGCCGGGCATTTAATGCGCTTTGGCGCAGATCTTACCAAAAGCATCCTGAATGGTTAGGGGGCGTTGTTTATGAAGATCCGTGGAGAGCAGGAGGGCATAACGGATTATCAAATAGTGAAGATCCATTTGTCCCTCAAGATCCATTACCTAGAGTCTTAGAATTAAGACGGATCATGCGTCAATACGGGTTAAATGATACACCTATCATTATGGCTGGCAGTGTTTGGTGGCTTTCCGAATGGGAAGATTGGCTGGACAACCCAGATTTGGGGCCAATTGCGTTTCAATTTGGTAGCCGTCCATTGTTAACCAAAGAAAGTCCTATTCCCCAAGCATGGAAGGACCGTTTGCGCACGTTAAAAGAGGGGGATGTTTATTTAAATCAATTCTCTCCCACTGGGTTTTATTCGTCTGCGGTTAAAAATAGCTTTCTATTGGAGTTGAAAGAACGTTCCGAACGTCAGGTTTCTTTTGCAAAAGAACCAGAAGGGGATAAAAATGTTGCTTATGAATACGGTACGCGGGGTAGAGTAATCTATGTTAGTGAAGCAGACCGTCAACGTATAGCAGGATGGGAAAGTCAGGGCTTTACCCAAATGCTATTGACCCCAGACAATACTTATATTTTTGTATCTCCTGATAAAGCGAGGGAAATTCAAAAAGACCAGGCTGATTGTATGGGTTGTTTGTCAATGTGTCGTTTTTCCAATTGGTCGCAACACGGGCCGGAATATACAAATGGCTATCGTCCTGATCCTCGTTCTTTTTGCATTCAAAAAACGTTGCAGGCCATTGCACATGCTTCTGGACCTGATGCGGACAAGATTATTGATAATAATTTAATGTTTAGTGGTGTCCAAGCTTGGCGTTTTGGAGTTGATCCATTTTATGCAAATGGTTTTACACCAACAGTTAAAGAATTAATTGATCGTATTTTAACGGGATATTGAAGTTTTACTAAAGAAAACCCTTTGAATCATTCAAAGGGTTTTCTTTTTATTTATTTTCTCAACGCACGATTGCCGATATCCTTGCGCCAAATTCCATCTTTCCAATCAATGCAATTTACAGCTTGATACGCAATTTTTTGTGCTGTTTCTAAATCTTCATGAAGTACGGATATACATAAAACACGTCCACCTGCTGCACAAAGCTCGTTTTGATTGTTCAAAGCTGTGCCAGCGTGAAAAACCTTGGTATTTGGCAGGGCTTCAGCTTGTTCAATGTTACGAATAATTCCACCAGTAATAGGAATGCCAGGGTATCCTTTGGCGGCCATGATAATACAAATGCCAGCTTGGTCTGAGAACGTAATTTCAGATTGTGATAGTTTTCCTTGGCTTAGGTTAAATAAGATTTCTAATAAATCAGATTGTAAACGTGGCAGCAGTACTTCAGCTTCTGGGTCACCAAAGCGGGTGTTGTATTCAATTAAATACGGACCTTTGCTGGTCAGCATCAGCCCTGCAAAAATAACGCCACGAAATGGGGTTCCCCGTCGGTTCATTTCTTTTAGCATTGGGCGTACCGTTAAATTTAATGCAGCCTCTTGTGCGACTTTATCAAAAAATGGTGGAGGGGATACAGCCCCCATGCCTCCTGTATTGGGACCCGTATCGTTATCACCAATGCGTTTATGATCTTGGGCTGCGCCAATTAATACCGCAGTATCTCCATCACAAAAGGCAAATAAAGAAACCTCTTCACCGCTTAAGAATTCCTCAATAACAATTTTATGGCCAGCATTGCCAAAGCTATTGCCTTCTAACATATTTTTGATGGTTTTTTCAGCCTCATCAAAATCATTGGCAATGATAACGCCTTTGCCTGCGGCTAGACCATCTGCTTTAATAACAATTGGAAAATTTTGTGTTTTTAAATAGGAAATTGCTGGATCAATTTCTGTAAATTCTTGCCATTGTGCTGTGGGGATATGGGCGGCATCGCAAATCGATTTGGTAAAGCTTTTGCTGCCTTCTAATTGTGCGGCTTGCTGGGTTGGCCCTGCACAGGCAATCCCTATATGGTTGCAAGCATCGGTTAATCCTTTGACCAATGGCAGTTCTGGACCTGGAATGATCAGATCAATATGATTTTCTTGTGCAAATTTTACGAGATCGGTGATATCATCGGCTTTAATATGAATATTTTTACCATATTGGGCGGTACCTGGGTTTCCTGGTGCGATAAATAGCTCTGTAAGTTTGGGTGAGCGAGCAATGGCCATAGCCAGGGCATGTTCTCTGCCGCCTGAACCGACGAGTAAAACTCGCATAGTGATCTCCTTTATCAAGTGTTTCTTTTAGAGTAAGGTTTTAGCATATTTTATGTCTATGAATGACCAACTTTCTGATTTAATGACAGACAATATACCAGAATATAGTGTAGGGGATATCTCTACAGCGATTAAACGGATTTTAGAAGGAAATTTTTCTAGGGTAAAAGTCCGTGGAGAGGTTACCGAGTTAAAAAAATATCCATCAGGTCATATATATTTTTCTTTAAAAGATGAGGTTGGAAAGTTAACTGCGATTATCTGGCGTTATACTGCCGCGCGGTTAAAAATGCAGCTTGAAAATGGCATAGAAATTATTGCGACTGGTAAGATATCTTCGTATGGTGAACGATCATCTTATCAATTAATTGTCGATCAAGTCGATTATGCAGGTGAGGGGGCAATGTTAGCCCGAATCGAAAAACTGCGTAAAAAATTGGAGGGCGAAGGACTATTCGCCAAAGAACGCAAACGTGCAATTCCTGTGTTGCCCCAGGTTATTGGGGTGATTACCTCACCCAAAGGGGCTGTATTGCATGATATCCGCACCACAATTACGCGACGTTTTCCTCGCGATATTATTATTTGGCCCGTATCCGTGCAAGGAGAAGGGGCTGCACAACAAATTGTCAAGGCGATTGAAGGTTTTAATCAACTGGACAATAGTGCCTCTGTTCCCCGACCTGACGTATTGATTGTTGCCAGAGGGGGGGGATCGTTAGAAGATTTAATGGCTTTTAATGACGAGATGGTCGTACGTGCAGCTGCTGCTTCACAAATTCCTTTGATCTCGGCGGTGGGGCATGAAACAGATACGACATTAATTGATTTTGCTTCTGATTGCAGGGCACCCACTCCGACCGCAGCGGCTGAAATGGCGGTTCCGTCGAAAGCAGACATGATCGCTGCCATTATGCAAGTTACGACACGGTTAAGCAAAGCCCTTATTCATATTAATCAAGCCTATCGTATTCGATTAAATCAAGCAACTGGTAAATTGCCTGATATTCCAACTTTGTTGGCGCAAAGTCGGATGCGATTGGATGATCGTTCTTATCGCTTGGATTTGGCATTGCCTGCATTGGTGATGAAACGTCGCCATCAATTATCAGCCATTCAACCTGTAGATCAATATGTTTTTGGCTTATTACAGCGTTTCCGAAATCGTTTAGATATTAATAAAATGCAATTATCAGCGTCATGGCGACATTTTATTCAGCAGCAAAAAGGGGGAATGCCTGTATTATCTCTATCTGCACTAAAAGCCTTGACCAGAGAAAAGTTATTACGATTAGAAAGCTTATCAGCACGATTAGAGTCTTTATCACCAAAGGCTGTATTATCGAGAGGGTATGTATTTGTTAAAAATAAACAAGGACATACAGTGACAAAGGCTAAAGGGTTAAGAGTGGGCTCAGAGTTAACTCTAACATTTTATGATGGGCAGCGTATGGTCAAGGTATTAAAAGATCAAGAAAATCAGCAAGAAATTTTAGATTTATAACTTAGATATTGAAATTGTAGAGTATCGGTTAAAAAAAGATGGTGAAACCTTATTGGCAAGAGTTAACCCTAAGTGAAATGGATCAACAGCAATGGGAGGCATTATGCGATCGTTGTGGGCGTTGTTGCTTACACAAATTACGTGACGAAGATACAGATCAGATTGCCTATACTAACGTTGCATGTCGATTGTTGGATGTACAAACTGGGCAGTGTAAGGATTATTGTAATCGTAAACGCAGAATTCCCGACTGTATCCAATTAACACAAGATTTAATTGCTGAAATTGATTGGTTGCCACCTACTTGTGCTTATCGTTTAATATCGGAGGGTAAAGATTTGCCAGAGTGGCATTATCTGCGTTCAGGTAATTTTGATAGTGTGTATGCGGTGGGCATTTCAGTCAAAGGTCGTGTAATTAGTGAACGTGATGCTGGTGATTTAGAGGATTATATCGTTGATTGGCCAGCCCAAGAATCGTAAATCTATTTTATAAATAGGATAATTGAGCTTAATGAACTGATAAATTTATATATTTTTTTGTTTATAAAAAAATTGATTTTTTTGTAATTATTTATTTGACCTTTTGAATCTTCATGGTATTAATTGCTTACAAACATCAAGAGCGAGCTTGGCGGAATGGTAGACGCTCAAGACTTAAAATCTTGTGTCCAATTGGACGTGTGGGTTCAAGTCCCACAGTTCGCACCATTGATGTTTGTTTTTGAATATTTCTTCTCCTAAAAATTAAAATAATATAAACGTCTAATCGTTTTTTGTTTGCCGTTCTTCACTTTATATTTCAATATAATGATAAATACCCATTGGAATTAGTAACAGTTCTGGCAAACAAAAATATATAGGTTCTCGTCAATTGTTATTAACTCGATATGATTTTTATTGTGAGTTTGTAAAATTAACTTCTTAGCATTGTATGTTTGCGGTTATCTGCAATGGTTTTAAGATTATTGTGATATTTTGTGCTAAGTCATCAGAGCAATTAAAAAAATTCAAAATGATGCTCTGCGGATATTATCGATTTTTTGGCTATTCGCCTTACTATATAATTTTCCAGTGATCATAATAAATATTTTCAAGTGTTAAACGATATTTTTATCAATGTTGAAGAAATAATTTTTCGAGATAAGATAAAAAATTAATATGCAGTCGAATGGCGAACTTGTTTAATAATATTGGTAATAGATGGATCAAACGGTTTGGTATCAAGGGTAGAAGTATGACTCGAGCCGTTGCAAACAGCTTGTCGAAATAGAACACTTTACCAATAATATCCTTTTATTAATTAATGTGAGTTGATCCTTTTGCTCATAAGTTTCCGAGGGAGTCTTATGATTTAGGCAAAGGATTCAGAACCCTCTATGGAAAATATTGGTTTTTATTAACTTTTTTGAATGAAATTTGATTGAGCGGTCCAGATGACCTTAATGCCTTATTAAATAAAAATTAGATGATGGTATTAATAATATTATCATTTTAAATCAGATTTAAATCTTGTATTTGAGATAAATACAAGGACTCTGGAAACATATTTTGAATATAATAATAAAGAAAGTTCCGTTGGAACGCTATATTATGTTGTTTACCACATTATTGTAATATTCGGGGAAACAACTTATTTGACAAAGCTAAGAGCTTTATCAAGTAAGGAGATTGATCATGCCTATTGAATTAGAGAGCGTATTTTTATACTTATCTATTTAATATTATTGCGATTTAAAACGGATTTTTTTGTTCAACCAATTTTTAAATGATAATAAGCATTTTCAACATCCTCTGGCATGTCGACGTGAGCAATAAAATTCTTTCCTTTTGGACCATAGCTATTTTTATCATCGCGTAATCTTGGAATTTCATCTAGTAACAAAGATATAAATCAATCAGGACTCCATAACTGATCGGCAGAATGGTTTGCATATATAATATAATTATTTTCGAAAATTAATTTTGGAACAAAAGACAGGTAATTATAAAAATTGGTTTTAAAGGGAAGATGTTTCCCATGCTTTTTGAAAGGTAACAAAGGTTCTTCTTTGCATTGTGGGTCTTGGATAATGATCGCATTTTTGTGGGACAGATTGTGTTTAATTAGAGTATCAAGTGTGAACGATGCGTTGTGTCCGCAGTTTGTAGATTTTGTTTTCAAGATTAATCGTTCAGTAGGAAAGTTCCAGTGTTTGATTGCAGGATATCCGACAATTTCTGCTTCTGATTTACCTTCTAATGTTGTGCGAACAATTTAATACTGATTATGAACTGCTTTGATTAATAGTTCTGTCGAATGGTCTATCACACCGGAAAAGAGCAGCCAGCAATTTTGTTCTTGTGCCATTTTATATGCTGCTATTGCAGTATCTAAAATGGCATTACCTGCATAAATAACGATATCTATTTTAGTTTTGGTGATAGATGCAGAGTCATTAGGGGCCAGAAAGGATGAAATCTTATTAACATGATCAATATCGTTTGATATTTTAAGAAAATTATTAAATTTAAGTATAGGAAAAAATCTGATATGGCACCAAGCAGATTGTTTAGTGAATTGCTATTGAAGAAATTGATAAACCTTTGAAATATTAAGCCCACCAAATATGATAAATATCAGTTTTTTATTGTTCCTTAATGTGGGTTTTATTCCATCGAATCGACGAAATTAAAGCTAGAATGATAAAGGCAGCTCCAATTAATCCTGTAACAACTTCGGGAATTTCCCTGCAGGTGCTGGCAAACATTAATCCAGCCAAGGCTAAAATGGCCCAAAAAGCTCCATGTTCCAAATAGCGATATTGTGACAATGTATCAAGTTTAACCAACATTACCGTTAAAGACCTTACAAACATTGCCCCAATGCTTAGACCAATGGCAATAATAAATAAATTTGTTGATAAGGCAAATGCACCAATAACACCATCAAAACTAAAAGAGGCATCTAAAATTTCCAGATAGATAAAAGCGCCTAAACCTGCCTTGGCAGCGGTTGTTGTGGCTTCCTTAGTCTCTATAAGGGTGCTAATGGCTTCAACGGCGATGAAGGTAATAATTCCAAATATTCCAGAAACAATAAAGGTTAAAGCCTCTGATTGAGGAAGGAATTTAGAAATACCAAATAATGCCAAAAGAACAATGACAACTTCGATGGATTGTAATTTAGAGAATCTGACAAGTTGCTTTTCAATGAAAGCAACCCAATGCACATCTTTCTCATCGTTAAAAAAGAATTTTAAGCCAACCAGAGCTAAAAATGAACCACCAAACCCCATAATACCGATGTGAGCCCCTGATAAAATCTGGGCATATTGATTGGGGTGTTTTATTGCCAGATCTAGGGCAGAGATTGGATCAAGATGGGCAGCAATGCCTACGATTATTAATGGAAAAACTAGGCGCATACCAAAAACAGCAATTAAGATCCCCCAAGTCAGAAATCGGCGCTGCCAGACTGCATTCATGTTTTTTAAAACTGTGGCGTTGACAACGGCATTATCGAATGACAATGAAACTTCTAACACTCCTAATATCGTGCATATAAATACAGTCGATAAAGCACCAGCAGTGGTTCCAGTATTATTGTAGCCAAGGGCTGCAGCAAGGCAAAGGCAAATAATTGTAAATACAAAAGAGCCTTTAAAATACTTCATAAATAGTAATCCAATATTGTATATAAAATGATTATTGTCATTCTTAGGGACAGTAGCTTACTATATACGAAGATCATTCTTATTAGACAATGTTAAAAAAGACTTATACAATTTTATAAGAGGCCTATATAAAATTATATAATTAAGTATGCTGTGTGGTGAATACCAACACACATTAACAGGTTAGTATAATGCGTTCTTTTTGAATTGAATTGATAGTTGTTGATCAATGAGGTGATAGGCAGGCGGCATTGTTATATTTTTTGACAGATCATTAGAACAGACGGCAGGAATGAAAAATGGGTGACTTTTTCCTTATGAAGCGAATTTTACACGCACTTATCGGTTTAATTATTGGTTTTTTGATCAGTTGGTTGGCATTTTCTTATATTGGATTACGTATTTATCAACCAGGACATTCCTTGGTCTTGCCCGTCATTATTTTAGTTTTGGGTGTGGGATTGGCTATTTTCTCTTCTTATCGGATTTTTGCGATAGGAAAAGAAAATAATTTATAAACAATGTGCCTTATTGTTTGATCGCTTTTGCCCATATATTTTGTTGCTCTAACGTTACAGGTAATTCTGTTTTGGTTAAATCGACACCTTGCCATCCTGCCCCCAAAGCGGTGAATAGATTAACAGCATCTTGAAAGCGTTCCAAGATGGCAATTGCTTCGGCATTTGCGGCATTGGTTGCCGTTCGTTGAGCAGTTAATACATCCAGATATCCTGTTAATCCTGCTTTATATAGTTTTTGCGCGCGGCTTAGGGCTAATTGACTGCTTAATTTTGATCGGTGCAGCAGTTCAACATGCTCGGCATCGTCACCCCAAGCCGCAATGACATCCTCTATTTCCTTAAGCGCATTTAAGATAGTTTGACGATATTGTAATCGGGATGCTTCTGCTTGTGCCTGTGCTTGTTTAACTTGGGCAGAAAGTCGTCCACCATGTAATCCTGGGATCGACATATTAATAAAACTGCTGGATACTAAACTTGCAATGTTTGCCATTTGACTGGTGAAAGAGGTGGTCGGCATGGCACTCATATCAATGGTAAATTGGGGATAAAGTTCAGAAACAGCTATTCCAATATTAGCTGTTGCCTCTGCATATTGGTGTTCGGCCATTCGCACGTCTGGACGATTGGCAAGCGCGATAGAAGGAATAGAGGGTGGATAGGGTGGCAAGTCAGGTAAGGGTTTTTCCTCTTTTAATAACGCTTCAGTTGTGCCTGGAGCTTGTCCCAAAAGCACATCAATTGCATGCGTAATTTGAGTAATGCTGGTTTTAAGGGGTTCTCTGGACGCACGTTGTGCTTCTAGTTCAGCTTGAGCCTGAGCAGTACTAAGGGTTGTTCCCGTTCCTTCTTGATATTGTTTTTGCGTCAAATTATAAACATATTGTGCGATTGCTACGTTTTCGTCAGCAATTCTTAGGCGTAACTGCATGTTTCGAAGGGTTACGTAATTATTTGCCAACTGAGACAACATGGTCAATAAAACTGAACGTCTATCTTCAATTGATGCTTTGACTGCTTCTTCTTGGGATTGCACCATACGACGAATTCGACCAAATGCATCAAGTTGCCAGCTAAATGTCGCACCATATCGTCGTACAACCGTGTTATTGGCATTACCATTTTGGTGCATCGTATTTGATAATGTATAAGATGTGGTTTGATATCCATATCCTGCTGATCCGTCCAGTTGTGGATACCAGTTCGAAGATTGCTGGTCACGTAAAGATTGCGCGGCTAGAATCCTTTGGCCTGCGATTTTTAAATCGTAGTTATTTGCAATGGCTTTTTCAACCAATTGGTTCAATAATGGATCGTGAAATTGCTCCCACCATCTACGCATGTCATTTGCTGCTTGAGCAATTTCTTGTGCTGTTGCAGGGCGTTTCCAAACCTTTTCAGTCCATTGCTCAGGGATCTGCATATGATCTTTGTGGAAATTGGGGCCTACTGTGCATGCCCCTAATCCTAAAACAAAGGTGAGAATAGTGGTTTGATATAAATATTTCTGAATGCACATGTTGATAGTTCTCACAAATGATCCTGTAACCATGAGGATAAGAATCCTCTTCTTCCCTTGGTTTGGGGGCCGATACTAACTGTTGCGGTCATCCCTGCAGAAAGATGAATCGTGTCTGGAACATGATCGATATGAATACGAACTGGAATACGTTGGGCCAATCTAACCCACGTAAAAATTGGATTAACATTTTGCAAGCCGAAGGCATCTGTATTTGCGTTCGCGTCATTGATGCCACGTGCGATACTGACGACATGACCAGGTAGAATTTGTTTATATCCCATTAATTTAATACGGGCGACATCTCCAACATGAATTCCCCACATTTTTGTTTCTTCGAAATATCCGTAAACCCAAAACGAATCTGCATCAACAACGGATAAATAAGATTGCCCTGTTGTTACGTAATCCCCAACTCTTAAATTCAAGTTGGTTATATATCCATTTACCGGCGAATATAAAACAGAACGCTGCATATTAAGTTTGGCTTCAGCTAGTGCGGCTTGGGCTGAATCAACGCTGGCCTGTGCTGTTCTTACTTTTGTATTGTAATCTTCTTGTTCTTCTGTTGAGACGATTCCTTCTAGGCCTTTTCTACGCATTGCATTACGTCTTTGTAATGCCAAATTGGCTTGGGCATTTTCTAAATTGGCCTGGGCTTGTTGGATTGCGAGTCTGAACCGTGCAGGGTCAATTACAAATAATGGTTCGCCTTTACGGACATATTGGTTGTCACGCACAGGAACTTGAACAACAGTACCTGAAACTTCGGGGGCGATCTTAACCACATAAACCCGAACGCGGCCATCGCGTGTCCATGGGGCGATCATGTATGTATCCCAAAGGGTTACTCCTAAGATGATGGCGATAATAACAACGACAAGTGTTAAACTGATACGAATAATATTATTAAAAGAAAACATGGTTGCGGATCAAACTTAAGAGTAAAAGGTTACGCATATAGAATAAGTAAACACAAAATACAGAAATATAAGGCTACTTCGAATAGGGCAATATGCCAAAATATTTTTATTAGCCCTGTTTTCCATAAAATAGACCGAACGATCATTGTCACAATCAGGGCAAGCAATGTGTATACAACGAAAGGTGCAATGAAAATACCAAAAAAGTCAAATTCTGCGATCATTTTCTTGTACCTATTTCTATATTATGGTTTTGCGAAGAAAGTAAGCAGGGTAAGTAAAAAGTGATAAATCGTTTATAATGGATAAAGAATTTAAATAAAGTGTTGTCATTATTAAGATTAAAGAGGCTTCTATAAGGCCGATATTTAATCTTAATATACGGAAATATTATGACCTTTTTGCAGACTATAACATTTAGATTTAAAGACATCATGATTATTAATAATGACGTAAAACTATTCAAAAAAATGGTTTTACGTCTTTTCCATTTTCAAAATATATAATGCGAATAAGTCTTTGTGTATATTCAGTCAAGGGGATTTTGTCGGTTTTCATTATTATTGTGTGATGTATTTGTTAAAAAAAGCCACTGGTCGAATTGGTTTTCCAGGGTGGATTGGGTCTGTTGCAAAAAGATAACATCTTCTTTGATAATCGATTTTCCACGAATATCAAGGATATTGGTTTTTTTTAGAGATTTAATAGAATAATTTTCTAACATTTGTTGTTTTTTAGAAGGTTTAATATTTATAGGAATTCCCCACGATAGATTATTTTCTAATATATAGTTTGTTTGTATTTGCAATGGGGGCATGTTTTTTAGGGATGTATTGTGTTGAATATTTAATGCTGATGCGCTACTCATCAAAACATGATTATTTTTTAACAATAATGTGGCATCCTTGGGGGTTGTCCACCATACAATATAGGGACGCAGTTGCGTCAGTTTACGGAATGCCCTTTTTACCCCTTGAGGAGAGGAGAGTGCCGCAGAAACTTTACCAGCTGGGACATTGTCTGCCATTAATGCGATGGATAATGCAGAAACGGCATCTTTTTGCAAACCTCGTTTGCCTGGATATTGAGTAACATTCCAAAAATCCTTCCAATTAGGATTGAAGTTAAGTTTACGTTTGTCCCATGCCAAGGTAATGTAGTCCGTTATATAAAATGTAGTGCAAATATTTTTAGTAATAGGGAGGTCTTTGGAAGGATATAATAGTAATTTTTTATACATGCTTTGTTTGAAGTATTTTGATCCAGTAAAAGAAAATCAATAGATTTTTGTTTTTGTGTAATTAATTCTTGTAGTGTTTGTAATGTTCCGTCCCACGTTAAAATGCGATATTGAAATTTTGATTTTTTTTTGTGTAAATATGCAACTTGATTTTGATACCCATCTATAACACCGAATATAAGAGTTGATGTTTTTGCTATGTTATTTTTGGCGTAACTAATGTTAATGGTGCCAAGTTTAAGAGTAATAATGAGGCATATAAGCAAGAATTTGAGTAATGGCATAAAAATTACTAAATTAATTGTAGACCAAAGTTAATTTTATTATAATGTACTAACATTGTATCTATTTAAGATAGAAGCATAAGTTATCAATTAAGTTTAAGATATTGAGATATTATTCAATAACTGTATTATTTTCTATGTATTTCTTATCTTTATAGAAAAAATAGTTTATTAGGTTTCGCTTGGGGCTATGAGTAATTTTCGAAAATAATTTTAATACTTACGTAAGTATATGAAAGGTCAAGATAATGTTTTTTTGTAAGAAGAAAAAAAAGTCAGTAGAAGATGTTAAAGCTAACGCACAAGAAGAGCTTAAAACTTTAAAAAGTCAGGTAGAGGAATTACTAGCAGATCGTGTAACCCCTGCGATTGTTCATGCTGCTGATAAAGCAGATCAGGTTGTTCATAATACTAAAGAGATAACTGACCACCAAATGAAACATGTATCAAAGAAGGTACAGTCGAAACCACTAATGACAATTATTACGTCAGTTGTGGTGGGATATTTGTTGGGTCGCGTCACTCGTTAATTACATTATAGTGGAAAGTGATTTAAAAACCTATGAAGATTGCTGAATTTAGTAAAGCTGCTGTCGATGCAGAAGTTTTACTTATAAAGAAAAAATCAATGCGGATTAGCAAGCAGGTCTTGTTATGTTGTGTTGCTGCATTATTTGGTTTATTTACGTTAATTTCTCTTCATGCAGTTTTGGCTGCATTATGTTGGTATATTTTAAACATTGGTGTTCTTGGGATATCCTTTATTATATTGGCGTTTGACATTGTCTGTATGGCTCTTTTATTCTTGTGCGCCTCTAAACAAAGAGTTAGTGAAGAAGAAATTGAAGCAAAAATCATACGTAATTATAATTTAAAAGAATTGCGTAATTCTTTGGCAATTACTGCGTTATTAGGTACTTTAAGTGGTCCTTTGGGAGAGTTTATTCGTCGTTTTCTTTGGAATTTTGTAAAAAGAATGTTGGGGAAAAATGGTTAGTGCGTAATTCTCATGTTGAAGTGGGAACTTGTGTGGTTATCTGGCTTCAACGTGAAAAGTCTATTTTTATTTTGAGGCAATAATTATTATTTAATTGTTAAGTTTTTATTGCTTTTTTTCAAATTTTGCCTCAACTTATAGTGGTAAGTTTATATAAAGTATAACCTGGAGTAGCTATTATGCATGTTCTTCTTATGGGCGAGATCTTTTTCACAGAGCATGAGTTCTACCAGGAGTTAAGAGCAACTGGTTTTTCTATTGATCGTGTTGGATATGATGCTCAGATCTTATCTGCGACGCGGTATTACGATTATGATTTAATTATAGTGGAGCTGAGTAATGTTGATAAAGCCTTTTTCTCAGCTGTGAAATTATTGAGATCATTTGACGAGAAAATTCCCATTATTGTCGTTTCTCAAAGAGACGATGTGGAGATTAAAGTTCAAGCTTTTCAATTCGGAATTGATGATTATGTGGTGATTCCTTTCTATGTGTCTGAGTTGATCGCAAGATGTAAGGCTGTTCTTCGGCGTGTTGATAAAGTGGTTGCAGATCGTGTTGTTCAAGTAGATAATTTAAAAGTTAACTTGGAAACTCGCGAAGTCTTTGTCAATCAGAATCCTGTTCATTTAACGGGTAAAGAATACATGATATTAGAGATGCTTGTACTAAGACGCGGTGTTTTGATCAGTAAAAACACAATTTTGAATTATCTTTATACTGAAAACGGAGAAGAGCCAGATATGAAGATTATTGATGTTTTTGTCTGTAAATTACGCAAGAAATTACAAAAATCAGGGGCTGGAGATTTAATTTCAACCATGTGGGGACAAGGGTATATCTTTCGCAGTAAAACAAATAACCATCTTGTAAAAGACAATGTCAAAGTTCCAGAAATGGTAGGGCTTTCTTAGGATTATATGATTGTATTGTAATCAAAGTTCAATCAGTGAACTGTTCTGCGACAATTCGTTCAGATAAACCATGATCTGGATTAAATAAAATCCAAGATGTGATAGAGCGGTTCTCTTTTACAAAAACATTTGTGACATCTCTGATTTCGGTGAAGTCGGCAACCGCTGCTATGGGTCGTTTTTGCTCTTCTATTGTTAAAAAACGAATGGAGGTATCTGATGGAAGTAAAGCGCCTCGCCATCTCCTCGGGCGAAAAGGGCAAATTGGGGTTAAAGGTAATAATCCAGAATTCAGCGGTACTATCGGACCATGTGCTGATAAATTATATGCTGTTGATCCTGCTGGTGTTGCTACGATTATGCCATCACAAATAAGCTCGGGTAATCTAATTTTATTATTGGTAATGATTTGAATTTTTGCGGCTTGCCTTGTTTGGCGATACAAAAAGATGTCATTAAAAGCAAGGGCTGTGTGTGTCTTACCGTCGGCAGTTTCTGCTGTCATCGATAAGGGATGTAGATGGGTTGGTTGTGCTTTATGTAAAATTATTGGCAAATCTTCATGAATGGGAATTTTAGGATTTGTCAAAAAACCGATTGTACCGAAATTGATGCTGTATATGGGAATATTATAATTAATATAGTTATGTAACGTTTCCAGCATAAAGCCATCTCCACCAATACATATGATGACTTCTGTTTCGTTAATGTCTGCGTTCCCGTATTTTTCTATAAGTGCATGTTTATATTGAAGTGCGTCTGGTAAATTGACAGATACAAAATGTATTTTTGTGGGTGGATTAATTGGTGGCCACATATTTAATTCCAAAATTAGGTTAGACTGTCACTCTATATATAACTTATACAACTTTCAGAAATCGTGAACGGATGTCATAAGATATTTTATATAGAGATAAAGGTATCATACTTTATTTTCAAGATAATCATAGATGTATAGACTAAATTAGTCCTTTTTTTTTATAATTTGTATAATTTTTTTGTATTATAGAGTCATTGAAATCGAGATCTTTAATTTTATACTATGAAAGATTTTTTTTGAGAATATTTGCTTATTTTTTTCATTAAATAATAATTAAATTAGTGAATAATATATAAAAAATAATTTTATTATTTATGCGTTATAATTTTCTTGCGTTTTTTTTTTTTAATTTGTATTAGTAAACAATATATTGAAAAAACATACTTTTGGTTGTATTTAAATAAAAATTACAATTTATAGTATAATATTGATGGCATGAAAGTAAATATGTAAAAAATATACTGTTTAATTCTGTATTATTAGAAAGAATAATTTCATTTTGTATTTTTAATATTTAAATCGATGCTATACTATTATGTATCCTGTCTCGATTTTGAATGAATGTTAAATTATTATTTGAACAAAATAAAAGCACCATGTTTGACAACGGTTTTTAGTTATGAGAGTAAATAGGCTTTATGATAACAAATAAAATTCAATTAGATCATTCCTTGAAAGAGGATGCCTCTATTCCAAATTTGATCGATAAAAGGGTAGGTAGTCGCATTCGTTTAAGAAGACGTTTGTTAGGATACTCTCAGGAAAAATTAGCTTTAGCATTAAGTCTATCTTTTCAACAAATTCAAAAATATGAAAAAGGAACAAATAGGGTTGGTGCTTCGCGTTTATTTGATATTGCGCAAGTACTGCAAGTACCAATTAATTTCTTTTTCGATGAGTTATTAAACCCCGTATATGTGGAAAAAGGGATATCTTCGGGGCCTCAAACCGCTGTCGAGGATATTGGACATGCTGTAGAAGATCAAATTTCTTCGATGGAAGAAGAAGGTTCAATCTCTGATGTTTTTGAGGTTATCAATAGTAAAGAAACAGCTAATTTATTGAAAGCTTATTACAGTATTAAGGACGATGCTGTTCGTCAAAAATTATTGCATTTGATTAAAGTTATGGGCGAAAGTCGGTAATATTTATTCTCGATGGAGAATAGTATCTGTTATAAAAGATGACAAAGCTTTGCTTTTAAAGCTTTGTCTTAGTACATTCTCATCGTAATCATTTCTAACCCAGTCTAAGAAAGAAACTTTGTTATACGTTTCTTGATAATAGTGGACTAAAAATGCGTCTAAAATACCTGTCTTTGAATGCTTGAAGTGTCCATACCGCCAAGATAATTGTTGCATGGCTTGTTCTATTTTACCATTTTCTAGTAATACAAGTAAAGCTGCGACCAATCCCGCTCTATCAGCACCGGATTTACAATGAATTAAAATCGGAAATTCTAGAGTAGGATAAATATCCGCAAGTTTTAGAATGCGGTCTTTGTGGGGGGCGCCACGACTTTCGAAAGGCATATCGATATAGATCAAGCCCAAAGACTTTGCTTGTGTTCGTGATAAAGCGTCAGATCCGCAGTCACGGTGTCCACGCAAGTTAATTATAGTTTTAAGTCTATACTTTGTTTTCAGACGGGTTAAACGAGCTGGGGTTGGGTGATTACAGCGATAGATTTTCTTAGGAATAACAGCATGGAAATTAGACCACACTAGACGAAAAATAGCATGGTCGATAAATAGACTATCAATCCATGCTTTAAAATATTCATAACGGTTGGATAGGGATGGATCAAAGGGTATTTTTTTGCTCATGATCCATTCTTATTATCTGAATTATGCTTTTCGTTCAACCTGTAAGCGTTTTAATTCAGCAATTGCTTGGGCAGGATTTAATCCTTTTGGGCAGGTTTGAGTGCAATTCATAATAGTGCGACAAGCATACAGACGCATAGAATCTTCTAATTCACTGAGGCGTTCACCAGCATATTCGTCACGACTATCCGATACCCATCGCATTGCAGCTAATAAAACTGCTGGACCTAAATATTGATCACCATTCCACCAATAAGAGGGACAAGACGTTGAACAACAAAAGCACAGGATACATTCGTAAAGCCCATCTAATTTTTTACGTTCTTCAATACTTTGCGGACGTTCTTTATCAGGTGGTGGTGGTGTATCAGATTTCAGCCAGGGCTCAATCTCGCGCAATTGTGCATAGGGGCCGCTTAGGTCTGGGATTAAATCTTTCACGACAGGCATATGTGGCAATGGATAAATTGGCACATCTGAATCGATTTCACTAATATATTTTAGGCAAGCTAAGGTATTATGACCATCTATATTCATTGCACAGGATCCACAGACCCCCTCGCGACAGGAACGACGAAAGGAAAGTGTCGGATCAATTTCGTTTTTAATATAGATCAATGCATCTAATACCATTGGCCCTACTTCATCTAGATCGATTTCATAGGTATCAATGACGGGATTACGATCATCATCGGGGTTCCAACGATAAATTTTAAAGCGCTTGACGTTTTTAGCATTAGGAGAGGCATGAAAAGTTTTTCCTATCCCAACTTCACTATTCTTGGGTAATTTAAATTCAACCATGGATTATTGCCTTTCTTAACTTAATATACCCGCTTTTTGGGTGGGAAAACCTGAACTTCGTCTGTTAATGTTTTCATGTGAACAGGACGATATTCTAAAGAAACATCTCCTTTTTCATTAAGGAAGGACACAGTGTGTTTTAACCAGTCTTTGTCATCACGGTCTGGATAATCGTCATGTGCGTGGGCACCACGACTTTCTTTACGGGCTTCTGCGCTGACCATGGTTACTGTACCATTGGCAAGTAGGTTTTCGAATTCTAGGGCCTCCATTAAATCTGTGTTCCAAATCAAAGATTGATCTGAAACAGAAATATCTGACAGTCCAGACCAGATATTTTTAATTTTATCCACCCCGTCTTTTAGGTTTTGATTATTGCGAAACACAGATGCGTGGCGTTGCATGGTGCGTTGTAGAGTATCTCTCATCTCTGATACTCTGGTTTTTCCATTGGCATATCTAAGGGCATCTAGACGTGCCAATGCTGATTCTCCGGCATTTTTAGGTAGCGGTGCAATAGGAGAATTGGGCTTTATAATTTCTTTGGCTCTTAGTGCTGCAGCACGTCCAAAGACAATTAGATCAAGCAAAGAATTTGTACCCAAACGATTAGCACCGTGGACTGAAACGCATGCAGCCTCGCCAACAGCCATTAGGCCTGGAACGGTTGCATCTGGATTATCTTTGGTTGGACGGATAACTTCGGCATGAATGTTGGTTGGAATACCACCCATATTATAGTGTACAGTCGGTAAAACAGGAACTGGTTCTTTGGTTACATCAACCCCTGCAAACACGCGTGATGTTTCAACGATACTGGGTAAACGTTCGTGCAAGATATCTGCGCCTAGATGTTCCAGATGAAGCATAATATGGTCTTTTTTAGGACCACAGCCACGTCCTTCGTTAATTTCAACAATCATAGCACGCGATACCACGTCGCGAGAAGCAAGATCTTTGGCATGGGGGGCATAACGTTCCATGAAACGTTCGCCTTCACCGTTGGTCAGATATCCGCCTTCGCCACGACATCCTTCCGTCAATAGACATCCAGCAGGGAAGATTCCTGTTGGATGGAATTGTACAAATTCCATATCTTGGGTTGGAATGCCTGCACGCATGGCCATGGCATTTCCGTCCCCCGTACAAGTGTGGGCAGAAGTACAGGATTGAAAAGTACGTCCATAACCACCTGTGGCTAAGACAACTAGGTTTGCGCGGAAACGATGCATGGTACCATCATCCAAACACCACGCCATGACCCCTTTACATGCACCTTCTTCGTCCATAATTAAATCAATGGCAAAATATTCTATGAAGAATTCAACATCGTGTTTCAAGCTTTGTTGATACAAGGTGTGTAATATGGCATGTCCTGTTCGGTCGGCCGCAGCACAGGCACGTTGAACAGGTTCCTTACCAAAATCACGCATATGCCCACCAAAGGGTCGTTGATAGATTTTGCCATCTTCGGTGCGGGTAAAAGGAACCCCCAGATGTTCTAATTCATAGACGGCGGGAACAGCCTCGCGACATAAATATTCAATTGCATCTTGATCGCCTAGCCAATCTGATCCCTTGACGGTATCATACATATGCCATTGCCAGTGATCTTCGGCCATATTGCCTAAAGAGGCAGCAATACCCCCTTGAGCCGCAGTGGTATGACTGCGTGTTGGAAAAACTTTGGTAATACAGGCTGTGCGTAGACCTGCTGCCCCCATTCCCAAAGTTGCGCGTAGACCAGAACCACCAGCCCCCACAACAATAACATCATAAGCATGGTCAACAACGCGATAACTGCGTTGTGTAGGTAAGGTCATTGTACTCATTATTTAATATATCCTGTTTCTTGTATTTTTATTTTTTTGAAGGGGCAAGTGCCAATTTTAATATTGATGTAACTGCTAATAATCCCATGAAGAGACTGCCCGCTTTGATACAGAAATTGATAATCAATCGATTGCGACCCCGAGAATAGTCGTTGGAAATGACCTGCAATCCCAATCGCATATGGTAAAAAGTTAAGATTACTAATGAGAGCAATAGAACACTATTTACGGGTTTTCTGGTCCAATCCACGACTTCTTGGTGTTCAGCATCTGCTAGGCGTAACATTTGAATGACAAACCAAATGGATAAAGGTGCCATACCTGCAGCAGAAACACGTTCCGTCCACCAGTGTTCGAATATGTTATGTCCAGCACCCAATTGACGCATGCGCCCAAGGTGAGAGCGTAAAATAGTAGGATGTTCAGAATCTGAGAATTTTGTCACTGTAATTTGTCCTGAATAATTAGAAAGATGTAGGGATGAAAAGAATTACAAAACGGAAATAGCCGTTTGTATTTGATAGAATTTTTATTTTCTTTTCTTTCTTAATCGTTTACCAATTATAATTGTCCATAGTCCCAAGGTCAGCGCTGAAATCGTTACAATATCGGTTTTACTATCTTTGTTGATGGTTTCTTTGTCCAATCGTTGACCTGTTGCATCCCAAATCAGATGACGTATCCCTCTGATTAAATGCAGAAAAAATGACACTGAAAACCCAAATAAAATAATTTGTCCCATAAAACTGCCCGTTACTTTTTGTACAGTTTTAAAAGGTTTTGGCCCTTTTGCTGCTGAGGCCAACCACGCAACCATTAATGTGCTACCCCCAGAAAGGGCCGCTCCTGTAATGCGGTTTAAAATGGATAAAGCCATTGAAGGAACGGGCTTATAAACTTGTAAATGGGGTGACATGGGGCGTTTTTTTAGAGTGCCATCACTTTTATGACCGACATAAAAAGTGTCTCGTATATCCGACATAATCATTTCCTAATGTATCATTTTTCGGCCTTGTGCCGATGAATTTGTCTTAAATTAACCTATACCCGCTAATTAGATTGGTCTAGTCAATTTATTATGATTTTCAGAATGTCTCGGTTTGTATAGACGGCAAAATTGCTGATACTGTCTTGATCCTAAATGGCAATTATTATGTTTTTACGTAACAAGTTTACTTAATGATAAGATATACATATTAAATTTTTTAGGGGATTTATTATCTCGTAGGGCATTACAAGACTACGTAGAGAACATTTTAAGTTCCATAGAAACTATATAATCAAAGTTTTTATTGGTTAAGTGGAAGGGGCAGCTTGTTTTGTAATGAACCAATCTAACAATGGGGCGTTGCAGATAGCCAAAAGTCTAATTTGGAAAACAAAAAAGCAAGGTTAACTCGCTTTTTTGTTTAGGTGTGCAATATAGATTTATTTGCCAGCGATAATATTTTGTTCAATTAAAGATTCAGCAATTTGTACTGTGTTCAGAGCTGCCCCTTTGCGGAGGTTATCAGAAACGCACCATAGTGCCAATCCATTTGGAACGGTGGGGTCAATGCGCAGTCTGGAAACGTAAGATGCATCTTCTCCTGCAGCTTCAATTTGAGTGACATATCCTTCATCTTGGCGTTCATCATATAAAATAACACCTTCTGCATTACGCAGTGCATTCCTTGCTTTTTCTAAGTCAACAGGACGCTCACATTCAATGGTAATGGCTTCACCATGTCCAATAAAGACCGGAACGCGTACACAGGTTGCAACAACTTGGATATCAGGGTCTAGAATTTTCTTGGTTTCGACCGTCATTTTCCATTCTTCTTTGGTGAAACCGTCTTCCATGAATTTATCAATATGAGGAATACAGTTAAAAGCAATTTGTTTGGTAAAGTTTCCGCGGGTAATGCTTTCACCAATCAGCGAAGATTTCGTCTGGTTATACAGCTCGTCCATCCCTTTTTTGCCTGCCCCACCGGTTGCTTGATAGGTGGCAACTACGACTCTTTTAATTTTAAAAAGCTCATGTAATGGTTTCAAAGCCACAACCATTTGAATGGTAGAGCAATTCGGATTCGCAATAATTCGGCGTTTCGCTTTGGTTAAATCTGTAGGGTTTACCTCTGGTACAACCAACGGTACGTCAGGCTCCATGCGGAAGTAAGAGGTATTATCAACCACAAAACAGCCTGCTTCTGCTGCTTTGGGCGCATAAGTTGCAGAGACAGCAGCACCAGCAGAAGATAAAACGATATCCCATCCGTTGAAATCGAACGTTTCAAGGTTTTGAATCTTAAGAACTTTTTTATCACCAAAAGAAATTTCTTTCCCCGCAGAGCGGGGAGAGGCCAAAGCTGCAATATCATCAATTGGAAAATCCCGCTCAGCAAGAATTTTCAAAATTTCTCTGCCGACGGCCCCAGTGGCACCCATAACGGCTACGCGATAACCCATAGTTCTTAATCCTTGAAGTAATCTTTATTTAAATAAAGTAAAATAGTTAATATCTAGGTAAATATTCTACTGTTTTCTTCGCGTATGTAAATGTGGGATGACGAAATTCTGTAAAATTGATCACAATTACAAGAGATGCGTAAAATATCCGTCAAAAACACTAGGAATTTTTTGTGATCCTTTTAAAAGGAGGGGAATGGTTTATTTTGAACAAATAGGAAGAGTTATTTCATGAACTGGCCAAGTGCTGTTTACCAACAAAGAGTACGTGACGGAGTGTTAAAACATGACGAGGCACAAGAACGGGTTGTATTATTATTTGATCAATTATGTAAAGAGCTTAATATATATCAACCTGCTGTGCATACCAGTAATTCTGGCTTATTTGGATCTCTAAAAAGTTTATGGCAAAAACCTGTCCCCAGCCCCAAAGGCATTTATCTTGTTGGTTCAGTAGGACGGGGAAAATCCATGTTGATGGATTTGTTTTACGAACAAACGTCGGTACAGCATAAATTACGCACCCATTTTCATGTATTTATGCAGGAAACATATAAGAAATTTCATGTGTTAAAACAACAATCTCCTAAAGGGGGTGATCCTATTCCAGATTTAGCCAAAGAATTGGCTCAAAAAGCGTGGCTATTATGTTTTGATGAATTTCAAGTTAACGATATTGCTGATGCGGTTTTATTAGGCCGTTTGTTCGAAAACTTATTTACTTTGGGGGTTGTCGTTGTTGCGACATCAAATGTGAAACTTTCGCAACTTTTTCAAAATCGACCTGGGGCGGACGCCTTTAAACCTTTTATTAAGGTTCTACAACAAAATCTGGTCGAAGTTGAGCTAAATGCAGCACAGGATTATCGTTTGGGCAGGGCGGGGGACGAACAACGATGGTTGATTCCTTGCAATGATGAAAATACAGCAAAGTTGGACCATATTTTTTTGCGTGAATCCCATGGCAAACCTATCAAAGAAGAAACATTGACAGTAATGGGACGTTCGTTTGTTGTTACAAAAGCAGCAGGCGATGTTGCACGATTTTCGTTTGAACAACTTTGTGATGTTGTTTTGGGTGTTGGGGACTATTTGGCACTGGCACAACGTTTCAAAGTCCTTATTATTGACAATATTCCCATGTTTAATCCTGAAAATGTGAACGCTATTGAACGTTTTACGATGTTGATTGATGTATTATATGAACAACATACTAAGTTATACGTTTCTGCAGCGGCAGATTGCGAACATATTTACCGAAAAGAGGATCGTAGGGCCTTTTTCGAACGTACGATTTCTCGCCTAAATGAAATGCAAAGTCAAAGTTGGGGGAACTCTTAACGATACTGTCTTTGCGATGGAAGTGAAGCAGTTTTTGTTAAAAAAATTGTGAAGTTTGTTTTTAGGGGTATTGGTATATAAGTAAGTATTCTGAACTGTGACAGATACTGAAGTTCTTAAATTATTTGAGGGGAAAAGTTATGGCGATTGCTGATCAAATTGCCAGTGCATTTAGTGGATCTAATATCGCATATCTTGCAGATTTATATGCCCAATGGGTAGAGGATCCCAATAGTGTCGATCCTTCATTTTCAGAGATTTTTGCTGCGATGAACGATAGTCAGGCGGTGGTGTTAAAAGATGCACGTGGGGCATCGTGGGCACCACGCCTGCCAACGGATATAAGGACTGATTTAGAGGAAAAAAAATCAAGTGCTTCAAAAAACGAGGCAGTTTCAAAAGATCAGCTTTACAATGCAGCTTATGACAGTTTAAGAGCCATGCAGCTTGTACAGGCCTATCGTTCTTTGGGGCATACACAGGCTAAAATTGATCCATTAGGATTGCAACCCCGCCATTCTCATAGTGAATTGGATCCAAAAACATATGGTTTTGATGAAAAAGATCTGGATCGTCAGATCTTTTTTGGTAAAGCCACCCAGAATTTTTTATCTGGGGATACGCATACATTGCGTGAAGTTATTAAGACCTTACAACAAATTTATTGCCGTTCTATTGCTTGGGAATACATGTATTTGCAAGAAACAGAACAACGTCAATGGTTGATGCAAAAAATAGAAACATTAAAAGCCTCTCCGTTGACTAATGAAGATAAAAAAAGAATTTTGCAACAACTGACTGAAGCAGTTGGATTAGAGAGTTTCTGTCAAAAGCGTTATGTTGGGGTAAAGCGGTTTGGATTGGATGGGGCAGAGGCCACTATTCCAGCATTACATGCATTGATCAGGCAGGCCGTAAAGTACAATGTGCGTTCAGTTGTCGTTGGAATGGCGCATCGTGGGCGGTTAAATGTATTAACCAATATTATCGGCAAACCCTTTGTTGCGCTATTTAACGAATTTTCTGGTGGATCTTTTAAACCTGATAATATTCCTGGTGCTTCCGATGTAAAATATCATCTTGGATATCGAAATAGGGTAGAGGTTGATGGAAAATCAATTGACCTATCGTTAGCGTTTAACCCCTCACATCTAGAAGCAGTAGGCGCTGTGGTTGAAGGGCAGGTGCGGGCAGAATGTGATCGTGATGATCAAAAGCACCTAGCCGTAATTGTGCATGGAGATGCTGCTTTTGCTGGACAAGGGGTAGTTTATGAGATTTTGGCGATGTCACAATTACCCGCTTATCGAACAGGTGGTTCTATTCATCTTGTGATTAACAACCAAATTGGGTTTACGACTACCCCTGATTATGCATTTTCTGGTTATTATGGCACTGATGTTGCCAAGGTTGCGCGTGCACCTATTGTTCATGTGAATGGTGATGATCCAGAAGCAGTGGTCGCCGTTATGCAGTTGGCTGTTGATTTTCGTGAGAAATTTGCAACTGATATCGTTATAGATTTAGTCGGGTACCGCCGCAATGGTCACAACGAAACGGACGAGCCCAGTTTTACACAACCCTTAATGTATCAAGCCATTCGCGATCATAAAAATATTTATCAATTATATGCAGATAAACTTGCTGCTGAACATGTGATAACGGCAGA
This sequence comes from Commensalibacter oyaizuii, assembly GCF_029953265.1. NCBI lineage: Bacteria > Pseudomonadati > Pseudomonadota > Alphaproteobacteria > Acetobacterales > Acetobacteraceae > Commensalibacter > Commensalibacter oyaizuii. The sequence continues at coordinate 1,500,646 of NZ_JASBAO010000001.1, read as the reverse complement.
GGAAAGTAAAAATAATTGGGATGCATTCCAAGAATATTTACAAAGCAGCTATAATGCTTCCAAAGATTATCGCCCTAATGATACCAATTGGCTGACCCAAGAATGGAATACAATGAAATGGCGTGGCCAGGATCGCCAAGATTTTGATACGTCGCTTTCTATGGATCAGTTGAAACAAATTGGTCAGGCACTTGCTTCTTACGAGCAAGGGTTCGATTGTCATTCTAAATTAACCCGCCAATTAGAAACCAAGGCTTCGATGTTTGAAACAGGTGAAGGCATTGATTGGGCAACAGGTGAAGCTTTGGCCTTTGGAGGGTTATTAATTGAAGGGCATCCCGTTCGTTTGTCGGGTCAGGATTGTCAACGGGGTACTTTTAGCCACAGAAACGCGGTCTTGTTCGATCAAAAAACGCAGAAACCTTATTATCCTTTAAATCATATTCAAGAACATCAAGCTCAACTAGAGGTCTATAATTCACTGTTATCAGAATTTGCTGTATTGGGATTCGAGTATGGATATTCTCATACCAATTCAAATGCATTGGTGCTATGGGAAGCACAATTTGGTGATTTTGCGAATGGTGCACAAATTATTATCGACCAATTTATCAGTGCAGGTGAAAGCAAGTGGTTGCAAATGTCAGGGTTGGTGATGTTACTACCTCACGCTCAAGAGGGGCAAGGAGCTGAACATTCCTCTGCGCGTTTGGAACGGTTTTTACAACTGTGTGCTGAAGATAATATGCAAGTTTGTAATTTTACGACTCCCGCCAATTATTTTCATGCGTTGCGTCGTCAATTGAAGCGAAATTATCGTCAACCTTTGGTGGTTATGTCACCTAAATCACTATTAAGACATAAATTGGCGCAATCTCGTTTATCTGACTTTACTGGCAATACACGGTTCCTACCTGTAATTGACGAGTGTGACAGCGTTATTAATAACAAAAAGCAAATAAAGCGCGTCGTGATTTGTTCAGGCAAAATTTATTATGATTTATTACTGCGTCGCCTAGAGTTGCGTTGCGAGTTACAATCGGAAAAAGTAGCCTTGGTTCGTTTAGAACAATTATATCCGTTTCCTGAGCAAGAACTGGGTGCCATTCTTGCCAATTATCCAAATGCTGAAATTATTTGGTGTCAGGAAGAGCCTGAAAATATGGGGGGGTGGAATTTTGTTGATCGTAAAATTGAAAAAGTTCTACGCAATATTCGTCATCCTGCCCAACGGGTGCAATATGTTGGCCGTGCGCCAATGGCAAGTCCTGCTTCGGGTGTTTCGTCTGTTTACAAGGCAGAGCAAGAGTTGTTAATTAATCAAGCCTTAGAGTTTCAAGACGTTTAATACGTTTAAGATACAATACATATATTTAGTTAAAGATGCGGTAAGGAATTTAAAATGTCAGTGGAAATCAAAGTCCCACAGCTTGGTGAAAGTATTTCAGTTGCAACCATTGCACGATGGTTAAAACAGCCAGGAGACTCTGTTGGGATTGATGAAGCGATCGTCGAGTTGGAAACAGATAAGGTCAGCGTAGAGGTTGCAGCCCCGCAGGCAGGTATTGTTGGTAATCATCTAGTTAATGAAGGGGACGAGGTTGCTGTTGGTGCTGCGCTAACGACAATTGAAGAGGGAAATGGTTCAGGACCCCCAGTCGCATCAAAATCGCAACAGGCCCCTAAAAATGTTCCGTCTTCTGCTTCCGATGTGTCATCGGTCAATCATCAACCCATGCCTGCTGCACGTAAAATGATGGAAGAACAGAATTTGTCCGCTGCTCAAATTGGTACAGGATCAGGTCGTGACGGTCGTATCACCCGTGATGATGTGGTGAATTTCGTATCTGGTGGCGGGCAAGCCAAGGCAACGGTTGCTGATACCGGTAAGCCATCGCGTCAGGACGATCCACGTGAAGAGCGAGTAAAGATGACACGTTTACGGCGTACAATTGCACGTCGTTTAAAAGAGGCGCAGGAAACTGCTGCGATGTTGACCACATTTAACGAGGTCGATATGTCGGCAGTTATGCAGTTACGTAAAGAATATAAAGATATATTTAACAAAAAATACGAAGGGGCCCGCCTTGGGTTTATGTCTTTTTTTGTAAAAGCAACGGTTTCAGCATTAAAAGAATACCCAGCGATTAATGCACAAATAGACGGTGAAGACGTTATTTATCGTAATTTTGTGAATATGGGAATTGCTGTTGGTGGTCCTAATGGATTGGTTGTGCCAGTATTGCGTGATGCTGATCAAATGAGCTTTGCCGAAATAGAAGGCAGTATTATTGAATTTGCACAACGTGCGCGTAATAATACATTAAAATTAAATGATCTATCGGGGGGAACGTTCTCTATTACCAATGGTGGAATTTATGGATCATTGATGTCGACACCCATTTTAAACATGCCTCAGTCTGGGATTTTAGGTATGCATGCCATCAAAGAACGCCCTATTGCGGAAAACGGTCAGGTTGTTATTCGCCCTATGATGTATTTGGCACTGTCTTATGACCATCGAATTGTTGATGGCAAAGAAGCGGTGAGCTTCTTAGTACATATTAAGGACCGAATTGAACATCCAGAGCGTTTATTATTAGACGTTTAATCCAAAAATCCTTAGATGCTGTTTATTGATTGAAGAAAGGTAAGCGTCATGGCCGTCGAAATTATTGTACCTGTCCTTGGGGAAAGTATTACTTCTGCTGTTGTATCGAAATGGCTGAAACAACCTGGAGAGAGAGTTAACGCTGATGAAGCGTTGGTTGAGCTGGAAACAGATAAAGTAAATGTAGAAGTGCCGGCCCCGACCTCTGGTATTGTAGGGCAGCATCAAGTGGCTGCTGGGGATGAGGTATCCGTTGGCGCGTTGCTTGTTGTGCTTGCAGATGAAGGGGAAGCACCTTCAACTACTGTTACCCCTGCGGTGGCTGATACTGTTTCTGCGTCAATAACACAGCCAAATGCGGGTACTGACTATGACCTAGTGGTGATTGGTGCGGGCCCTGGTGGTTATGTGGCAGCTATTCGTGCCGCCCAACTTGGATTAAAGGTCGCATGCGTTGAAAAAAGAACCACGCTTGGAGGCACGTGTTTGAATGTAGGTTGTATTCCTTCAAAGGCTTTGTTGTATGCCTCTGAACAATATGAAGCCGCGCATAAATATTTTGCTGGTTTGGGGGTTATGGTTAACGATGTACAATTAGATCTAGCTAAGATGCACAGCCACAAACAGTCAGTTATTGATTCAAATGTGAGTGGGATCGAATTTCTATTTAAAAAGAATAAAATCACCTGGTTAAAAGGCAGTGCCGTTATCAAGGCACCAGGAAAAATCTTAGTCGATGGTCAAGAGGTCACGGCACGTTCTATTGTTATCGCTACAGGAAGTCAAAGCACATCGTTGCCAGGAATAGAAGTTGATGAAAAACAAATCATTACTTCGACAGGGGCTTTGCAGCTTGAAACCGTTCCAAAACATATGGTTGTAATCGGTGGAGGGGTCATTGGTGTTGAATTGGGTAGCGTTTGGCATCGCTTGGGCGCACGGGTGACGATTGTTGAATATTTTGACCGTTTATTGCCAGGGTTTGATAAAGAAGTTTCGACAAATTTTGCCAAAATCTTACAAAAGCAAGGAATGGTTCTAAAGCTGGCTCACAAAGTCGAGCAAGTTAGAAAGCAGGATGGATCTGTTCAAATCACGATTTCTAACGTTGCAGGCGATAAAACTGAAACTTTAGAAGCCGATGTAGTCTTGGTCTCGGTAGGGCGTAGACCTGTAACCCAAGGTCTAGGATTAGAGGCCGTTGGCGTTGCTTTAGATGATCGTGGGCGGGTTCAAACCAATGCTCAGTTCCAGACCAATGTTTCTGGTATCTACGCGATTGGGGATGTTATTGCAGGTCCTATGCTGGCTCATAAAGCTGAAGAAGAAGGGGTAGCAGTTGCTGAAATTTTGGCAGGTCAAAAACCACATGTAGATTACGACTTAATACCTGGGGTTGTGTATACTGAACCAGAAATTGCCATGGTGGGCAAAACTGAAGAAACGTTAAAAGCAGATGGGATTGAATATAGTGTTGGCAAGTTCCCTTTCAGTGCCAATGGCCGTGCTAGGGCGATGGGAAAAACTGAAGGCTTCGTAAAAATATTAGCAGATAAGCGAACCAATAAAGTATTGGGCGTGCATTTAATGGGGCCACATTGTAGTGAAATGATTGCTGAGGCGGCCTTGGCTATGGCCTTTGGTGCTTCGGCCGAGGATATTGCCTTGACCTGTCATGCGCATCCGACTTTGTCTGAATCTATGAAGGAAGCGGCTTTAGCGACACAGAAAAAAACAATCCACATGTAGTAGTTTAAATATAATTCTTTTTAGTTTATATTTCGTTCGCGTACATGTTCTGTGGATAAAATATTTGGAGAAGAAGCAATGAAGTGTGCTTTGTTTACTATTCGTGTCTTAAGCACTGTGGTGATATTAGCACCTGCATATGTTAATGCTGTTCCTGCTTCTTTCAATGTCCAAGATGATATTTCATCTATTGCGCAATCTGATGTTGATTTACCCCGCAGTCTGGTTCCATCAGATCGCACGGACATTAACCAAACCCATATTAATTTCAATGATTACGTAAATACGTCTTTGTTTCAAAAAGGCGATGGATTGCATAATTTGCCTCCATTGCCATCGCTTGATCGAGAAGAAGCCTATCAAGAAGCAAAAAAATTGGTGGTATCGTTAAAAAAGGCAGTTCCTAATGCCATTATTTATACGCCTAAGCAAAATCAAGAATGGATTCGTTTGGCTAAAAATGAGATGGAACGTTCGGGTCCTCCTCTTCAACGCGCTCAAATTCTAACTGTGATTGATCGTAATCCAAAAGTACAAGCATTATGTTTCGTACTGGCCTTTCCTAAAGGGCAAGGGGAGTGGATTGCATTGGGTGGTGGTCGTGTTTCCACTGGGAATACGGGGCGTAAATTGTATTATATTACCCCAACTGGGGTATTTATTAATACAACAGAGCGTATAGGATATCGTGCTTTGGGTACTAAAAATAAAAATGGTATACGCGGTAATGGTATCAAAGGGATGCGTGTTTGGGATTTTGGATGGCAGTGGGCCCAAAAAGGATGGTTACCTAATCGTGAGATTGGTCAAATTCGTTTAGAGATGCACGCCACAGATCCAGACTATTTGGAACAACGTTTAGGACATCCAGCCTCTGAAGGGTGCGTACGTATTTCCACGGCAATGAATAGATTTATTGATCGTTATGGGTTGATGGATGCTTTGTATAATCAAGCAGCACAGAAAGATAAGCGTTTTAGGGCAATTCTATCAAAAGATCATCAATTTAGTCCGATTGCAGGCGATGCGCTGGTTATTGTTGATTCATCTCTTACAAAGGATTCACAGCAAACTTAATTTTTTTAAGATAATTTTGCAGAATGCATATTTTGCAATTGTTGTAGGCAATTCTGTTGTTGATAAATAAGTGAAATAGAGTGAATGGCCTGCAAGGCGTTAATTAAGCTTTGACGTTTACTTTGGGTAAAATGTTGTGCTTTACAAATTTGATTTGTGTTGTCAGCAGATATATTGTTTAGGGTCAAAACTTTCAATACAGCTTGGGGATTTTTTGCCAGTGCTTGGATTAAGGCGTGATTAAATTTGGCTTTTAGAGAGTTATCCACATATGGAATCAGTTGTGAGGTAATTTCGATCCATTGTTGATTACCAAGGTTAATCTGTTGAAAAATATATTGCCATTGATGGTTTTGTTCAATTTTCTTAATTGTTTGATAAGGCCCCTCAATCGCAAGGCGTTCATTCATTTTTTGCGGGGTAATGGACTGTAAGGTAGAACCGTTGCTATGAGGCGCAGCATATGTAGCTACAGAAAATTTGTTTGCATGCGTATAGTTTAATACGACTGTTAGGCAAAGAATAGGGAAAATGATAACGCTGTAACGAATGAAACGAATCATAATTTTTCCACCAATATTTGTTCGAAAAATACAACATGATATTTTATTGGGATTGTTCCTTTAAAAACGTGGCAGAATAATGTTATAAAATGAACAAAATATTGTTTTAAAGCATATTAAATTTTAATTTAAGATAATGAGGTGAATGATACCCATGACAATTCATGCAAAAGAAATAGAAAAACTGCAGGCATATTTACATCAAAAGTTAGGTACAGATCGTCTAAAAATCGTGCTACCTAAACGAGAAGGGCAGCCAGTAGAATTATGTGTTCAAGATGGAAAAAATTGGGAATCTATTGGTACGGTGTATCGCGATGAGGAAGATGGGGAAGTTTCTTATGCTATTTCCCTGACAATTTTACAAGAAGATTTACTGTAAGTTTGCTTGTTGAAGATATTGAAGCATTAATGGCTTGGAAACGTGAAAAGAAGTGATTTTCCATTGCCATTTTTCAAATTTCATCGTGATTTCAACAGGAGAGCTAGCATTCTCTTGAGGTAGCGTGATCGAAGCCTGAAGGGTTGTTGGCGATGAAAAATGTATGTGGGTTGATGCAAATGCTTGCATAGCAGACTGCAAATCGAAAGATCCTTGACCAGCAAGGGAGGGTTTGATGAAATAATGAACCATCTTTTCTAGCTGTTTAGGCGTGATTGATTCTTCCACGACGTTCGAAATGGCTGTATTGGCGAAAGAGTCGCCAAATTCAGGAAGTTCATCTTGTGAAGGTGGGGGAGTTTGGGCAATCGTTGTAATATCTTTTTGCAAGTTTTCTTTAACAGAGCGCCAATCTAAATAAGTTAACAATGCTTGGGTGTTATGGGTTTGCAATGATTTAGAAATAGACCATAAAGTCACATATGGATAAATCATATAACCCGCACACAATATACTGAAGATAATGATAAAACGCCATTTTTTAAAAGAGAGAAAAGTCATTTTATCCCATTCTTTCGATATGATTGCGCTACATCTCTATTTTACGAATCTTTAGTTACAAATAAATATAGAACCTATCATATTTAGTATAGTCAAATTATCATCTAAGAAAGTGATTTTAAAGGATTGTTAATTTCAGGAATAATCTTGCTGTAAAATATTAACATAAACGCATTTTTATATTATGAATAATAAGACAATCAAATTTTATAAGTGACTTAAGTTAAAAGTCACACTCTCGAGAGATAGGATAATATGGAATATTGTTTTTCTGGATTGGCGCGTCATGATCTAAAGAAACGTAGAATACGTTCATGTTTTGTATTTGGTTTGCTTTTGGCGACTGTAAATTTTGTTTCATCAGAACAAGTTCAGGCACAAACGCACAAAGAAAAACAACATCATCAACACCAAAAAGGAAAGAAGGCTAAACACCATATTTCCACAACTAATCTTCTCCCACCATCTGCTCCAGCTCAAACTCAGGCTGTTGGGGGGGCTGGCGTTGCCCCTGTGGCTGGCGCGGTAGTTGGAGCTGGGGCGGTAGGTGCTGCAACCGCAACAACTCCTTCACCTCAGGGGGGCAGTCCTGTTGTTTCTGCAGCGGCGGTCCCTGCCGAGGCTGAAAAAGGAAGCGTGACAGGAATGCCAATTCCTCGTTTTGCGTCTTTACGTGCAGACGAGGTGAATATGCGCAGTGGTCCGGGAACACGATATCCAGTGATCTGGACCTATTATCGTCGTCACATGCCAGTAAAAATCCTTCGTGAATTTGATGTTTGGCGGTTGGTCGAGGACGTAGATGGTCAAAAAGGCTGGATTCAGTTGGCTATTTTGTCGGGGGGACGCTCTTTTATTATTACAGGGGCACCTTTATCTACTGCTGATGAAGCATCTAATAAACAAAATAAAGACAAAGACAAGAAAAAAAATGAGCATATGGATAGCCGTATCGTAGGGTATATGGCGAACACCCAGTCCATCGAGTCAGGGCCTGCAACGGTTATTGTTCGGGATGCTCCCCAAGAAAGTGCTAATCCAGTGGCAGTTTTAAAACCTGGGGTTGTAGGAACTATAAAAGAGTGTCCAAGTGGCTCTGAGTGGTGTAAAGTAACAATTAAGTCATATACTGGCTGGATACCACGTAATCGTCTTTGGGGAATCCTTCCTCAGGAAAATATAGAAGCTCATTAAAGTATTTCGAATCGAGTTTACATATAGTGATTTTTATTAAGTGATATGAATTATTTAGATTAATTGGAAAATAAGGAAATTAAAGACATGACAGATAAATCTAGTTTGTTAAGAGGTCGCCGTACAAAAATTGTTTCTACTTTGGGGCCAGCATCCTCAACAAAAGAGATGATTCGGACATTATTTTATGCCGGTGTTGATGTTTTTCGTTTAAATTTCTCTCACGGTTCTCATGAAGAACAAGCTGCCCGTTACAATATCATTCGTGAACTAGAAAAAGAAACAGGCAAGGTTATTGGCGTTCTGGCCGATATTCAAGGTCCAAAATTACGCGTTGGCGATTTCGCAGATGGTAAGGTTGTTTTGAAAACAGGAGCGACATTTCGTTTAGATTTAGATAAGACTCTAGGAACCCAAGAACGCGTATGCCTGCCTCATCCAGAAATTATTAATAGTGCTGAACCAGGGTGTCGCTTGCTGCTTGACGATGGTAAGTTGTGTTTGATTGTTCGTAAAGTTGGTAAAGATTACTTAGAGACAGAAGTTGTTGTAGGTGGCCCTTTGTCTAATCATAAAGGGGTAAATGTTCCCGATATGGTATTACCAATTCCAGCATTGACTGAGAAAGATCATAAAGATTTAAGATTTGCTTTGGATCTTGGGGTTGACTTTATTGGTCTTTCCTTTGTTCAACGTCCAGAAGACGTGCAAGAAGCAAAAGATATTTCCAATGGTCGTGCTTGGATTGTAACAAAAATGGAAAAACCCCAGGCCATGCAAAATCTCGATTCTATTTTAGAATTGACAGATGGTGTGATGGTCGCCCGTGGTGATTTGGGTGTTGAAATGCCCCCAGAAGAAGTGCCATTGGCTCAGATTAAAATTATTCGTAAAGCCCGCAGTTTGGGTAAACCCGTTATTGTTGCGACACAAATGTTGGAAAGTATGATTACCTCTCCAACACCAACCCGTGCAGAAGCTTCTGACATTGCAACTGCGGTATTCGAAGGTGCTGATGCGGTTATGTTATCTGCTGAAAGTGCAGCTGGACAATATCCAAAAGAAGCCGTTTCAATTATGAATCGTATTATTGCGCGTGTTGAAAAAGATGAAGAATGGCGCAAATTAATGGAAGCAACCCGCGAGCAACCCCATAATAATGTTGCAGACGCGATTGTTGCTGCTGCACAGAAAATCTGCCAAACTTTGGATACACCTGCTGTTGTTGCTTTTACACGACGTGGTAAAACTGCACAAAGAATGTCAAGGGAACGTCCAAATTCAATGATTTTTGGCGTAACGCCAACACCAGAATCTGCCAGAAAGATGGCACTAGTATGGGGGGTTCATCCTTATCATTCTGTCAAAGTTGATGACCCTGCTTGCACTGTTGAACAAATGATTTCTGAAGCGCTAAGAATTACCCAGGAATACAAAGTGGTTAAGGTAGGTCAACATATGGTAGTCATTGCAGGAATGCCTTTTGGTCAAGCAGGAAGCACTAACTTAATTCGTGTTGTTGATGTAGAGTAATTTTCAATAGTTATTGTTAAAGAGAGGTTTCTTTTCTTTAACATCTATTAAACGAGGCGATAGTTACGCAGTGTTTCTATCGCCCCAATTTGATTTGCAAGCAAGGCATGGGTTAAAGGTTTACGAATTACAAAGTTAGTATCATTGACTAATTTTTTGATATGCACGGGGGGATTATCTTCATATCCAGTAATAAATAGGATAGGTAAATCAGGATAATCTTTCGTAATTTCGGCAATCAGGGTTGATTCCGGTTGTATTAATAACCGCGTATCAATGATTACAAAACTAAAGTTAATATTTCCTTTTAATAATGTAAAAACTTCTTTTTTTGTTTGTGCGATACTCATCAAGTATCCTAAATCTTCTAGGTTTTCACTTAGCATCATACATAAATGATTGTCATCTGAGATAACAAGCGTACTGGGAGAATTAGCTTTGTCTGGGTCGTTGAAAAATTTTTCAATAATAACAGGACGATGGTAACGGGGTAAGAATAGGCTGATCGTTGTTCCTTGCTGATGTTGGGACGTAATCATTAAATGCCCTTCAGATTGTTTAGCAAATCCATAAGCCATGGATAGACCCAATCCTGCACGCTTGCCTAAGGGCTTTGTTGTAAAAAAGGGATCAATAGCATGGTTGATGACCTCTGGGGTCATGCCTTCACCATTATCTTTTATATTTATAATAATATAATCGTCAGGTTTAAGAAATTTACGTAACGGATGGCTTTGGGCGATAGTTACATTCTGACTGTTGATGCTGATTTGTCCAACAGAGGGATGAATTGCCTCGCATGCATTTGTAAAAATCTGGATTAACGCATTTTTTAACTGTTCAGGATCACAAAAAACAAACCAAATATTTGGGTCGGTTTTGATTTGTAGGTTAATCGGTTGCTTTAAAATTTCTTGGGCTAATTGATGAAATTGATCGCTTAATGCCTGGATAATATGATTTGGATCCGTAATATGAGGAACCAACGTTTGTCGTCTCGAAAAAGCGAGAAGCTGATGGGTGATAGAAGTGGCTTGTGTTGCTGATTGTTGTGCGGCATCTATATAGCGGGGAAGAATATCTAGTTTGTTTTGTTCGATCCGCATCTTCATTAATTCTAGATTTCCGATAATACCCCCCAGTAATGTGTTAAAATCGTGGGCTAATCCCCCAATTAGCTGTTCGATACTTTCGACCCCTTGTAAAGTTTGTGCTGGTGTTTCTGTGACGATACTAAAAATACCTTGGACTTGATGATTATCGTCCAAAATTGGACTGAAAGTGATGTCAATTTTTTGTAGGGTTTGTGGTGTTTCTTGTCCTGGCGCTTTGTAGTCAGAGGTATATTTAATTGTCTCTTTTTGGTAAACGGCGCTAACAATTTTATTAAAGTGATTTTTTCGTTCAGGCCATATTTCAATTAACGGTCGTCCCAATAATGCTGGATGCTTCGAGCCTATTAATGGGGCATAGGCGTCATTGTATAAAGTAATATTTGTTTTACCCCAATAAATGACCATTGGCACGGGTGTATTTAATATTAAAGATAACAAGGTCTTTAGATTTTTGGGCCATGACTGCTGATCACCCAAAGGGCTTTTTTCCCATTCAAAACTATTAATCAGTTGCTTTACACTGAGGGCCTGGGAATGGGAAAGAAAGGTTTTCATTATAATAAAATGACGATTCGTATAATTAAGGAATAATCAACAGTAAAAAATATGACACAAGAGAACCAGCGTTATTTGTAGTAAGTTACTGCAATTGTTTGTTATCAATTAATGATTTACGGATACGTCGTCCTTTTTGAATGGTTTGAGTGATATAATCTTCGTCTTTCCAACGAATAGCCTTTGCCATTGCTTGTGCATCTTCGGTAAAGCGGGCCAACATTTCTAAAATAGCTTCACGATTATTTAAAAATACATCGCGCCACATAGTTGGATCAGAGGAGGCAACTCGTGTGAAATCACGAAAACCAGAAGCAGCATAGTCCAAAACTTCTGATCGGGCTTCGTCTTCCAAGCTGTCTGCGGTATTACATATGGTAAAGGCAATTAGATGAGGCAGATGACTGACAATTGCACAAACCTTGTCGTGATGTTTGATATCCAAAATACGGATATTAGTTCCCATGGCTTGCCAGAATTTTGTAATTTTATCGATACCTGCTTGGGTTGTATGGGGTGTTGGGGTAATTAAGCACCAACGATTTTCGAACAAGCTTTCAAATCCAGCATCAGGACCAGAGAATTCAGTTCCAGCCATGGGATGGGCGGGAACAAAAACAATGTCTGAAGTGACATAGGGTTCAATAGCTTTAATAACAGATTCTTTGGTCGAGCCAGTATCTGTTAAAATGGCCCCTTTTTTCATATGGGGAATAATATTTTTAGCAACTTCTCCCATGGCACCCACGGGAATGGCAAGGACAACGCAATCTGCGTCTTTGACACTTTGTACAGGATCTTGATAGACCTCATCTGCAATGGCTAGCTCCCTTACACGTTCACAGACCTGAGGGTTTGTATCTGCTGCAACAGTATATAATGCGATGGAGCGATCTTTTTGAATACGCCGCAAAATAGAAGATCCGATAAGTCCTGGCCCAATAACGACCACGCGATTAAATATAGGAGTGTTCATAAAGTATATCGTTGATTATATAAATTTTAAGGATATCAAACCTTAGTTTGATGGGATATTCATGGATTTTTTTGCTTCTGGGTGTTTGCGTAAAAATCTGATTTCAGCAAATTGCCATAACAAAAGAGCAGGAATACCAATTAAGATATCTCGTGCACGACGTAATATCGATAATCCAAACGATAAGTGGGGATCGATACCGAAAATTGCTCCAAGAATAACATATGCACCTTCTTGTATGCCAACACTGGCGGGCACTAAAAAACCAACAGATAAAACGACACAAACCAATGCCTCAATGGATAAAGCTTCGAAAAAATTAATTTGTGCACCTAAGAAACTATAACATATCCACGTGCCAATTGCACCTCCTATCCATCCAATAAAATGAATAAAGCAGCTTAAAAGGACGCGGTTAGGGCTGGACCAAATTTTATCTAATGCATTTTGTAAAGAGTCAGCATTGGAAACCATTTGGCTGCTCCAGTGTTGAGCAATATTTTTACTTAGAAAATGAATAATTTTCTTGAAAAATGCACTACCTTGACGTTGTGTCCAAATAAAAGGGATCATGCTTAGTATAAGGATTGTTACACCTGAAACAATAACCCATTTTAGGTTGATCGATGCGCCAAAGATGTCGATATCCTGTAAATTTGTATGATATCCACCCGTTAGAAGAACCGCCAACCCAATAATAATAAATATAATCTGCCCTAATGTTTCGGTAGTGATATCAACGATATTTGAGCTAATCCCTTGGGCAGTTGATAAATCTTTCGGATTTTTAATGTATTGATATCCTTTAAAACAGACGGCCCTTACTCCCAGTAAAATTCCACCAATTTGCGAAAAAGGTAGGCATGTCGCTGCGGCTTCTCTTAGGGTGCGTGCCCAAAATAAACGAATGACACCTAAATCAGGGCATATGGCATGCCAAGCCCAACTGAGTATAACAATAACAAAGATCTGCCACAGGGTTAAAATAAGTAATCTGCCAATGCCAATAGAGAAAACAGACTTAAATATACTATCTGCTCCTATCCAAGCGGCTCCTCCGATAATTAGGCTGAGACCTAAAAAAAATAAAATAATCGAAATTTTTTTCAAAATAGACCGTATTATATTTAGTGGCAATGCAGGATTGCAGAATGGATTTCATAGTAATTAGATGTAGAATCAATTACAATATCTGGCTAACGCACTTTTCAATAACAGATTCAGCGTTATATGGGAAATTTTTATATTTAATCACGGGGGGGTTATGGTTGCCTCAACTTTTGTAACGGGAGTTACAGGTTTTGTTGGATCAGCAGTTGCACGTAAGTTGGTTGAACGTGGACATCGTTTAAAATTACTTGTTCGTAAAAATAGTAATAAAACAAATTTAGTTGGATTAGATGCTGAGTTGGTTGAAGGGGATTTATCAAAACCAGAAACCTTTGTTGATGCATTACGTGGATGCCAATATCTGTTTCATGTTGCTGCTGATTATCGACTATGGGTGCCAGATCCCGAACAAATGATGCGTATTAACGTAGAGGGGACACGTCAATTAATGATCGCAGCGCAAGCCGCTGGGGTCGAGAAAATTGTATATTGTTCTTCTGTAGCGGCATTGGGTCTAGTAGGTGATGGATCTGTTGCAGATGAAACGACCCCTGTGCATCATATTGTTGGGGTTTATAAACAATCCAAATATCAGGCTGAACAGGTTGTTTTGCAATTAATTAAAGATCAGCAGTTGCCTGCTGTCATTGTTAATCCGTCAACACCAATCGGTCCCAGAGATATTAAGCCTACCCCAACAGGACAGATGATTTTGGATTGTGTACAAGGTAAGATGCCTGCTTATGTAGATACGGGTTTAAATATAGTTCATGTTGATGACGTAGCTGAAGGACACTTATTGGCTTTAGAAAAAGGGAAGATTGGGGAAAAATATATTTTAGGGGGTGAAAATATGTTCTTGCGTGATTTTTTTGCAATGACGTCTAAAATTGCTGGTGTTCGCCCTCCTTTTATTAGATTAAATCAGAAAATTGTCTGGCCTGTGGCAGTTGTTTCCGAATGGATGGCGCGGCAATTTGATACTCAACCCAGAGTTACCCGCGAGATGTTAAAAATGTCCTATAAAAAGATGTTTTTTTCTTCTGCAAAAGCACAAAGAGAGTTGGGATACACACATCGTTCCGCATTTGATGCTATTCAAGATGCCGTTACGTGGTTTCAACGACAAGGTAATGTACGTTAATTTATATTCATCAATGTTCGCGTTCGATACATTAATTTCAAAGTGAATGATTAACGAAATATTATGATTATATTAACTGGATTGTCTTTTATTATATGGATTTGGCTATTTTTCTTTCATGGGCGCTTTTGGAGTAGAGGGCCTATATTACAACCTATTTCCCCGACGGAGCAGTTTAAATGTAAAAGATGGCCTGATGTTTATATCATTGTTCCAGCCAGGGACGAAGCCAAAACGATTGAACAGGTAACTTTGTCACTTTTGCAACAAGACTATTTGGGGAAGTATCAGATATTAGTGGTTGATGATGATAGTCAAGATGGGACAGGGGATATCGTTCATCGTTGTCGTCAAGATTTATCAGAAGATCAGCAAGGAAAATTAACTGTTATTTGCACTCCCCCTCGTCCTAGTGGATGGAGTGGTAAGCTATGGGCTTTATCTCATGGGATTGACTATATTGAACGTCAATATAAGCCAGAAAATGCCTATTTCTTTTTTACTGATGCAGATATTGTACATGAACCCTCTCACTTAGCAACGCTTGTTGATAAGGCCGAGACAGATCAATTAGATCAGGTTTCTGAAATGGTGCAGTTGCGGTGTCAGTCTTTTTTTGAAAGAGCGTTTATTCCTGCTTTTGTTTATTTTTTTTGTATGTTGTATCCTTTTTCAAAGGTCAATAAATCCTCAACATCCATTGCAGCTGGGGCAGGGGGAACCGTACTAATTCGGCAATATGCTTTGGCAAAAATAGGGGGCATTTCGGCCCTAAAAACAGCATTAATTGATGATGTTACTCTAGCTAGTTTGGTAAAGAAAAGTGGTGGTAAGATTTATTTGGGGCATAGTAGATTAGCGAGATCACTACGCACTTACGAGCGTATTACTGATGTATGGGATATGATTACACGTACGGCTTATGTACAATTAAGATATTCTCTTTTTTGGTTATTATTGACAATATGTCTAATGTCTATGATGTGGTTTTTTCCTTTTATACATATTTTTACCATTAATGGGATCGCAAGAAAAATAGCGATGGCGACATATTTTATTTCTATCCTTTCTTTTATTCCAACCTTATCGCGTTTTGGTATTTCCTTTTTGTGGATCTTTGCATTACCAGCGATAGCTTTGTTTTATTTAACGGCGACGATTGGATCTGCATTGAATTATTACCGTGGAAAAGGAATGATGTGGAAGGGAAGGGCTTACGTAACGCCTGCAATTGGGGTAGAGAATAAAGAACTGCAGATTGATTTTGAAGACTTGGGGGCCTCTGAAAAGATAAATAGCAGTGTAGAGCCCGTTAAAGCAAAGGACGACAGACATGATCTCTAGAGTAGTAAAGTCACATATATACGATATGTCAATTTGGGGAGAGCAAGACGTATCATCTGGCAAAGCTGCTAAGGACGAAAATTTTCCAGTTGGCTCATTGTTAATTAGTCGAAGGTTACGCCCTCACGTTCAAGCCTATTATGATTTTGCCCGTGTTGTTGATGATATTGCTGATTCTGAGACGTTGAGTGCTGAAGAAAAAATCAAGCGTCTGGACGGTATGGAGGCAGTATTATGTGAAAATGTTCCCGCACCAGATCGTCCAGATGTTTTGAGTGCGCGCTACTTACGAAATAGTTTTTTAGAAACGGGCATATCTTTTGATACTGCAACGGATTTATTAATTGCCTTTCGTCAAGATGCCAAAAAAAAGCGATATAATACGTTGGATGAATTGATGTATTATTGTCGTTACTCTGCCAATCCCGTTGGGCATTTTTTGCTTGACTTACATCAAGAAAAACCTGATACACGCCCCGCGTCTGATGCGTTATGCACTTCTTTGCAGATTTTAAATCATCTGCAAGATTGTAAAACAGATTTAATAAAGTTAGATCGATGTTATATCCCTTTGGATATGATGCATGCACAAGGAGTACAGGTCAATGATCTATTGGCTGAACAGACAAGTCACGGCCTAAGAAATGTCTTCGATCGGCTTTTGGATCATGTCGATGCATTAAACAGAGAGGCAATGTATCTACCCCGTCTTACGGTTAATCGAAGGTTACGTCTAGAAGCTGCGGTTATCGTTTATTTAGCGTATTCTTTAACCAAAAGGTTACGAATGGGTGATCCTTTGGCAACTAAGGTAAAATTAACAAAATTTGATGTTATTGCTTCTGCTTTGAAAGCGTTTCGTCATTTCATGTAAAAATAATTGATGTCGTTTTTTTGTTTTATTGATACACAATGTCAGTAAAGTTATATAGTAACATAAGATGATTATTTGCGTGTTGAAATTTTTTGCTTAAAACATTGTATATTTTTATAATAAAGAAAGGTCTGATCAAACACTATGCCAAAGCCGTTAGCTGAAGTTGCACAGATAATGGGATGTAGCGAACTTGATTTGACCTGCGTGGAACAAATTGTTCGTAAGTCGAAAACATCTTTCGCTGCGGGGATGCAGGTATTGTCCCCAGAACGACGTTATGGGATGTACGCTTTATACAGTTTTTGTCGCATTGTAGATGATATTGCTGACGAAGAAGGGGATATACAAACCAAACATCGCCTGCTTGGGGAATGGCGGGAGAAGATTGCGGATTTATATGCTGGCAAGGCACAAAGCAGCGTTGAAAATGTTTTGTTGGCCAGTATCGGCCGGTTCGATCTGAAGCAATCTGATTTTATAGCGATTATCGACGGCATGGAAATGGATGTTGATCATCCAATTATCGCCCCTGATGAAGAAACGTTTGATCTTTACTGTGACCGTGTTGCCTCTGCTGTTGGGCGTTTGGCTGTTCGTATTTTTGGTGATAGCTCTGAATCTGCACAAAAAGTTGCTTATCATCTTGGGCGTGCTTTACAAATTACCAATATTTTACGCGACCTTGAAGAAGATGCAGAACGGGGACGCTTATATTTACCAAAAGAATTATTACAACGTTTTCATTTGCCTTTAACACCTGATGCGTGTATTAGCAGTCCCTATATCCAAGAGGTTTGTAATATCTTGGCATTTAGGGCCTCAGATCATTTCCGTCTGGCCAAAGAATTTATTGCATTATGTGATCAAAAGGCATTACTTCCAGCCAAAATTATGTCAGTTACTTATGCATTTTTATTAGCAAAGCAAAGACGTTGGGGGTGGAAACCCCCTTTTAGACGGGCATCTTTGTCTTTGCCAGAAAAAATTATGGTTGCACTTGCTGGATTGGTAATGAGTGTGACGAAGTTGAAAATATAGACGATTTTAGGAATGGTAAAAAAACATATTCATATTATCGGTGGAGGATTGGCAGGCTTGTCAGCTGCTGTTTCCTTATCCCGTCAAGCAGATTCACAAGTTATTGTGTATGAAAGCAGCCCCGCTTGTGGTGGAAGAGCACGCTCCTTTTACGATGCAAGTTTAGATCGCTTAATTGATAATGGAAATCATTTGATTTTATCTGGCAATCAAGCTGTATTTGAATATTTGCGATTGATTGATTCCATAGATAGTTTAACAGGGTCTGGCTATCCTTTATTTCCTTTCGTCGATTTAGAAGAAAAGAAACGATGGGACTTATTATTATCCATGGGTAAATTCCCATGGTGGCTATTTTTTTCCAAGCATCGGGTTCCAGGGTTTAGATTTCCAGAGCTATTTGCTTTATGGAATTTATTAAAAGCAGATGCCAGTCAAACAGTGGCAGATTGTTTAGTCAATGGTCAGCTTGCACGTCGCTTGCTAAAACCTTTTGCGGTTTCTGCTTTGAATACTTCTTGTGAGGCAGGTAGTGCTTTGTTGTTAGGATCTGTTGTAAGACAATCATTAATGCAGGGGGGAAAAGCGTGTATTCCCTATTTTCCTAAAGAGGGATTATCAGAAAGTTTTGTTAATCCAGCGCTTTCATTAATTACAGTTCAAGGCGGTAAAGTCCATAACAAGGCGCGATTGTCAGAAATACATATAGAAAATGGACAGGTCGATTATTTTGTAATTAATCACGAGAAAATAGAGATAGGGCCACAGGATAGAGTTATTTTAGCGTTGAATGCTCATGTAGCTGAACAAATCTTATTGCCTATTTGTCCTCAGGTAAAAATTCCAAATCAATTTGAAAGTATTTTGAATTTACATTATGCGGTTGACCCCAATTTACGTATCAAAGGCAGTTTAGAAAAGGCCAAATTTGCTGGTGTCATTGGAGGGGTTAGTGAATGGATTTTTATCAAAAAGGGTGTAATTTCCATTACAGTTAGTGCTGCTAATCGTTTTATGGGATGTAACTCTGAGAATTTAGCTTCTTTGATTTGGCAAGAGGTGAGGGAGGTTCTTAATCCAATGACTGAACAGCCTTTATCTGAGGAAATCCCAGTATATCGTTTATTATGGGAAAAACGTGCTAGTTTTGTTGCAACTATTGAACAAGGTAGCCGTCGTCCTTCTTGTTATACGCCTTATCATAATTTGTTCTTGGCAGGTGATTGGGTGGCAACAGGATTACCTGCCACTATTGAAGGGGCTATTCGCTCGGGCTTTAGTGCCGCAAAGGCTGTTACACAATTTAAATAGGTAAAGTAATCAATTACTAACAATTTTAAAGATATAATACAAAAATGCTTTGTAATTTATAAATAAAAGGAAATATTCGATCATGTTGGACCGTGTTGATCCCTTGGGTGGCGATGTAAAAGATGAAGCATTGAATCATGCAATTTCTCAAGCCCAGAACATGTTATCTAATTTACAAAACGATGATGGACATTGGGTTTTTGAATTAGAGGCGGATGCAACGATACCCGCAGAATATGTATTGTTAGAACATTTTTTAGATCGTATTCATCCAGAATTGGAAGAAAAGATCGGTGTTTACTTGCGTCGTATTCAAGGTGATCATGGTGGTTGGCCATTGTACTATGGTGGTAAACTTGATATTTCAGCATCAGTCAAAGCATATTTTGCCCTGAAAGCCATTGGGGACAGTGTCGATGCCCCGCATATGCAACGCGCTAGAAAAGCTATACTAGCACATGGTGGCGCTGAAACAGCGAATGTCTTTACACGAATACAAATGGCTTTGTTTGGTGAGGTGCCATGGCACGCAACCCCTGCAATGCCAATAGAGTTAATGTTAATGCCAAAATGGGCATTATTTTCTGTTTGGAATATGTCCTATTGGTCAAGGACGGTTATTGCACCTTTGGTTGTTCTCGCCGCGTTAAAACCTGTGGCGATCAATCCTCGTGGTATTCATATTCAAGAGTTATTCGTAACCCCACCTGATCAAATCAAAGATTGGATTAAAGGGCCTTTTCGTTCTTATTGGGGGTATTTATTTAAATATCTTGATAGGGTTGTCCGCCCTGCCGAACAATTTATTCCAAAACGTTTACGCAAATATGCCATCGATAAATCAATGAAATTTGTTGAAAAACGATTGAATGGAGAGGATGGATTGGGTGCCATCTACCCTGCAATGGCTAATACTGTGATGGCATATCGTGCACTAGGTATTCCTGATGATGATCCAAGGGCAGCGATTGCATGGCAGTCTGTACGTAAACTATTAATTGAAACGCAAGAAGAAGCATATTGTCAACCTTGTGTATCTCCTATATGGGATACTGCGTTGACCGGGCATGCAATGATAGAGTCAGCCTCGGGCATCAATGCAACCAATCGAGCAGAGACGTTAGAGCGTTTATCCAAAGCAGCCCAATGGTTGAAAGAACGTCAAATCCTAGACGTTAAGGGGGATTGGGCAATAAATTGTCCAAACGTTGCCCCAGGCGGATGGGCTTTTCAATATCGGAATGATTATTATCCAGATGTCGATGATACGGCAGTGGTTGGTATGCTATTACACCGTGAAGGAAATCCTGAATTTCAAGAATCGATCGAACGTGCACGTCAATGGATTATTGGTATGCAAAGTTCAAACGGTGGATGGGGCGCTTTTGACATTGATAACGATAAAATGTTGTTAAATCATATTCCATTCTCTGATCATGGGGCTTTGCTGGATCCACCCACCGCTGATGTAACCGCACGATGTATCGCATTTTTGGCACAATTAGGACATGCAGAGGATAAAGCCGTTATCGATAAAGGCTTGCAATATCTTCGTAAAGAACAAGAAGCTTCAGGAGCATGGTTTGGTCGTTGGGGCACAAACTACATTTATGGTACTTGGTCAGTCTTATGTGCATTAAATATAGCCAATGTTCCAAAGAATGATCCTATGATTCAAAAAGCGGTGGATTGGCTATTATATATTCAACGTAGTGACGGCGGATGGGGAGAAGGCGAGGAATCTTATGAAGGGGGAGCACCTGGTCAATATCATCAAAGTTTGCCTACACAAACAGCGTGGGCGTTACTTGGGCTAATGGCAGTTGGTCAGCAAAAACATCCTGCCGTGCAAAGAGGGATTCGTTGGCTGATGGATAATCAAGAGGAAAATGGCCAGTGGAATGAAGACCCTTATAATGCTGTTGGTTTCCCTAGGGTGTTTTATCTTCGTTATCACGGATATCGTCAATTTTTTCCATTATTTGCATTATCGCGGTTTCGCAATTTGCAAGCCAGCAATTCAGGTAAAGTAGAGGTCGGATTTTAATGCAGCGTATTGGTGTTCTTGTTGGTATGCAATCTGAAGCGCGATTAGCGCGTAATTTATACCCAACAGCAATTGAGGCAAGTGGCGCAACAATGCGGGGTGCAGAAATTGCACTGCAACGATTATTGGATACTGGAGTTGACAAGATTGTTTCATTTGGTTTTGCTGCGGGCTTGGATCCACTGATAAAACCTGGGACTATTTTATTGCCTCATACCATTTATGTAAATAACAAGGATTATGTACCTGATTTGACATTAAGATCACAATTAGGGGCAGAAAAATCTCAGGTTAAGATTGGTGCCTTGTTACATAGTGATACAATTATTACCTCTTGTGCTGAAAAAGAAATCTTGTTCCAGCAAACTGGTTGTGTTGCGGTGGATATGGAGAGCGGTATTGTCGCACAATATTGTGAAGAACATCAGATCCCATTTGCAGTATTAAGGGTTGTGTGTGATTCTGCCAACCGAGATTTGCCCCCTGTTGCGTCATTGGCCCTGTCAAATGATGGTCACTTGAACATTTCTAAAATTATTGGCAGCTTACTTGGTAATCCTGACCAAGTTTTTGATTTGATAAAACTGGGCGCAGACGCAGCAATCGCATATTGGCAATTAAATTCTTTTGTTCATAAAATGAGTGCGTTTAGGTTTGGCTGATCCCATAGGTTAGCGTAAAAAGCCTTGTTTTTTGTAATAAGCAAGGCTTTTTAATTTTGATAAATTATTTACTAAAAGCTTGGTTTAGTCGTTTTAAGGTTTCTGGGATATCAACAGTAACTTCGAAGAGGTTCAGGATTGATGGGTCGGCAAATCCTTGTTCAACAATAGCATGAATTTGCTTTAAAAGGGGTTCAGCCCAATTTGCTATGTTCACAACGATAATTGGTTTATCATGTAGATGAAGCTGTTTCCATGTTAGGGTTTCAAAAAATTCATCGAA
This sequence comes from Commensalibacter oyaizuii, assembly GCF_029953265.1. Classification (NCBI taxonomy): domain Bacteria; kingdom Pseudomonadati; phylum Pseudomonadota; class Alphaproteobacteria; order Acetobacterales; family Acetobacteraceae; genus Commensalibacter; species Commensalibacter oyaizuii. The sequence goes on along the minus strand of NZ_JASBAO010000001.1, from coordinate 1,478,514 downwards.
AGTACCAATTCCACCAGGCAGACATAAAAAGGCATCTGCCTCTTTATAAAGAATGTCTTTGCGTGTATGCATATCTTGGGTAACGATCAAGTCTTGCACACGCGAATGCTGTCCTTCTTTTTTTTGTAAAAATTTAGGAATAATTCCTTTAACTGCACCGTTCATATCCAACATGGTATTGGATATAATTCCCATAAGACCAACATTACCCCCACCAAAGACCAAGCGCAGATTATTTTCAACCAATCCTATTCCTAGTGCTTTGGCGGCTTCAGAATATTCTGGTTTATTGCCAGTATGAGAACCACAAAAAACAGTTACAGATCGTGTATATTTAGACATTTAGTTTTAACTTTTTGATAATTTTACCTTAATTTGATATAGCAGCATTACGACATTTGGATTGATAATGCAAAATATAAGTTAATATTGCCCCAATTAAGGTAAAAGCCGCAGAGGATAAGAACAGCCAGTAATATCCCCAAAAGTCATTAATAGCACCCAACAGCGGTCCAGCGATAAAGAGAGCAATATCAAGAAATAATGAAAAACATGCTAAGGCTGAACCTCTATTTTCTGCACCAACTTTGGAAATAGCAATAATTCCCAGTGCTGGAAAAATAAGAGAGAAACCACATCCAGTCAGTCCTGCACCAATGTAAGTTCCAATGACAGAGTGACTGAATGTAATTAAGCACAGACCAACTGTTTCCACAAGCAATGAGGTAATAGAAACAATATATCCCCCAAATTTCGCAATCGCATTTTTAAAAATAAACCTGACCATTACAAAGCAAAATCCAAAAATACTAAGGGCGTAAGCAGAACCTAACCAATGATTATAGGCAAAATATAATGTGATAAATGTCTGTATGCTGCCAAAACCAATCGTTGCTAGTCCCAATCCCGCACCAGGGGGGAAAACACGTGCAAATACTGTTGTAAAAGGCAGACGTGTTTTACTGGGCTGGGGAATAATTGCTGGATAGGTAGATGCTAAAATCGCCGATAATGCTGCCATTACAGTTGTTAAAATGGCAATACTGTTTAATCCCCCCCAAAATCCAGGCAGTTTCAATAAATACGCACCCAAAGGGGCCCCAATGGCCATTCCTCCATAAGAGGTTACACCATTCCATGAAATAACATGGGTTGCGTTTTCAATGCCTGCCCTGCCAATATTCCACAGATTGGTTCCGGTTGATGCCCAACTTTCAGAAGCACCAATACATAAACGGGCAGGAATAATCATGATCAGTGCCCATAGAGGGGCATTGCTGAAAAAAGTGGTCATGAGCGCAAATATCCCACCCAACGCACTAATAATTAAGCCAATAATTACCGAACTTTTGGCACCTTTGGTGTCTAACCAATGTCCTGCTTGGGGTCGACTAAGAAAGGTTGCGAGATAGGCAATTGAAACTGCACTTCCTGCAATGAGCGAATTAAATCCCAGTTCTTTGTGTACATAGAGTGGGATAGCAGTAAAATGCATTCCAACATTAATATAACAAACGAGGTTAAAAATAACCACGGCTAGGATTTTTGTCGTTATTGGGCTTGGTTTTAGGGAATGGAGTAGCATTGCAATGGTACGATGTTAATGAGGAATAAAGTTATATTAAAATGATAGTAAGAAGAATATTTGAACTATAGTCTAATATGTAACGCTGTGAATATAAAATTATTGTGTAAATAGAGAAAGGATAAAGATATGGAAGCTGTACTAAAATATATTGACCACGAGCTATCAGATGCTTTGGATCGATTGTTTGAATTATTACGAATCCCTAGTATATCAGCAAATCCTGCACATGCTCAGGACTGTAGAAAGGCAGCGATTTGGCTAAAGGACTATTTAGAATCCTTTAATTTTTCAGCAAAAATTTGTGAAACACCAGGCCATCCGATTGTAATGGCACAAACACTGTCAGAATGTTCAGGACCACATATTTTGTTTTATGGCCATTATGATGTGCAACCCGTGGACCCACTGGATTTGTGGACTAAGCCGCCCTTTGAACCTTATATAAAACAGAATGAGCAAGGTGAAGATGTTATTTTTGGTCGTGGTTCTTCGGATGATAAAGGGCAAATTCTAACTTTTTTAGAAGCGTGTCGCGCGATTTATAAGACAACAGGCCAATTTCCAGTCAAGATTACGGTTATTCTTGAAGGTGAAGAAGAAAGTGGTGGGGAGCATTTACCTGATTTTTTGGCAAGCCAAAAGGAATCTTTGCGTCCTGATATGGCCTTTATTTGTGATACGGACATGGCGACACCTGATGTTCCTGCAATTACAGCTATGTTGCGGGGATTGGTTGGTGAAGAAGTTACTATTCACGCAGCAAACAGAGATTTGCACTCTGGTTTATATGGAAATGCTGCAAGAAATCCTATTCAAATCCTGTCTGAATTAATTGCTTCATTACGTGATGGCCAAGGGCGTGTAACCATCCCTGATTTTTATGAAGGAGTCCCCGATATTCCTGAAGCAATTCGATTAAAATGGCAAGATATCGGAAAAACTAATGATGCATTATTGTCACCAATTGGATTAAAAGAAGCCGCTGGTGAAAAAGCGTTTAAGGCCATTGAGCAGACGTGGTGCAGGCCTTCTTGTGAAATTAACGGAATTAGCGGTGGATATGAGGGGCCAGGATTTAAAACCGTTATCCCTGCTAAGGCATCGGCAAAAATCTCATTTAGACTTGTTGGTAATCAGGATCCCTTAAAAATAAGGAAAAATTTTCGTCAATTTGTAAAGGATTTCATTCCAAAAGATTGTTCGGTTGAATTTGAGCCTCATGGTGCTTCAAGGGCAAGTATGGTTTCCTTAGAGGGTCCTGTATTGGAAAAAGTAAGTAATGCTTTAAAAGATGAATGGCAATATGAAACAGCGATTGTTGGTAGTGGAGGGGCCATTCCTGTGGTTGGCGATTTGCAACGCGAATTTGGTATAGAGTCCTTTTTAGTCGGGTTTGCCAATGTTGATGATTGTATTCATTCCCCTAATGAAAAATATAATTTGCGATCTTTTCATAAGGGAATACGGTCTTGGGTGCGTATTTTATATGCTTTACGTGATGTAAATACCTAAAATACTTCTAATAAAGGGGGAAGATATTTTTCCAGTTTGACACGCAGCGGCATTAAATAGCTGTGATTACCAACTTGTTTAATCAGTGACAGTGCACGTTTAGCAAAGGTAATATTGGCTTGCAAAGTTGGTTCAAAATTGTGGGGGAAAATTACACGATTTGTTATTTCCCAATAAGACTTAGATTTTGGACCAATAACGGGCGATAATCCCCAGAAAATATTATGACCATATAGCCAATCCATACATAATTCTAACATCTTTTCATCAAAAATAGGCTGTGTGAAAAAACCTTTTGCACCAGCTTCTTTTTTACATTGAATCTGTTCCAATTCTTCTTTAGGGGAGCGTCGATATGGATCAAAAGCCGCATATAAAGTTAGATGAGGTAATTCTTTTTGATAACGCTTAAGAATGCTTTCTGTTGTATTATTATAGGTTCGATAATGAAAATCAGAGGGCGGATCCCCTTGGATAATCAGGACTTCTTGTAATTCTGGAATGTCGTGACCAGGTAATGGATGATCTGGATCAACATCAATGGCTCTAATATGGGGAATGGTTTTTGGGTATGATGGATAGCATACTTTAAATGCATCCCAACTACGCAAAGGAAAACGCGTTAAATCAGGCACATTGATGGTATCAGCAACAGGAAAAAATTGGTTAACAGTTTGTATGTCTGTTAAAAGGCTGTCTGTATCCCTTGGGATAAGTTCTATTGAAATACGTGTCATTTATGTAACCTTTATTGTTTTGATGTAGTATAAAGATTTGTTAAATGACTGCAAGTGATACAACTAAAGTTGTAAGATCTTTGAGTATATAAGTTTGTATTATGTTTATGGTTACGGTGGATAGGAATGGTTGCTGCTTATTTAGGATGTATGATGATGGTTTCTTCTTTTCATCATTTGCCTCCCGATGTGTTACCAGCAATTCAACGGGTTGAAGGGGGAAGGCCTGGATTAATTTCCATGAATAAAAATGGAACCCAAGATTTAGGTGTTATGCAGATTAATACCCGATGGATTGGTCCGTTGATGCATACAACCCACGAATCAGGCGATGTGATTTACAAGCGTTTAAAAGACGATACTTGTTACAACATAGCGGTTGCGGGGGCCATTATAAAGTTATATTTGCAGGAAACTAACGGAAATATCATGCAAGCAGTTGGGAATTATCATTCCCATACACCACGATTAAATATACAATATCAATTAAAAATTATTCAGGCGTCTGATACATTAAATCAACCCTCTGTTTTGGTTGGTAAGCATATGTCACCCTATCAACGGCGCTTGTTAAAAGCGAAACAGAGGATTAAAAAGCATCATCATAAAAAGAATATTCGTTAATATATAATGAGATGCTTTGTTAAAAAGTGAGAATTAAATTTTAGCAGTCTTTTTTCTTTTTTGAGCTAAAATAGATGCTTTTGTATGAGGCGCAGGCTTTCTAATAGCTTTTTTTGCTTTAACACTCTTTGCCTGTTTTGTTGCCTCTACTTTTGCAGGTTGTGCATCGTCTATAATCATTTCTGTTGGAAGTTCATCAATTAATACTTCTTGTGCGATGGGGGTTTGTAAAACCTCATCAGTAGATTGTACAGAAGTTTTCTCTCTTGGAATAAAAGGCAAGGGAGGTTGACTTGGAGAGCGGGGTAGCCTTCCTTCCGATGCACCGTAAAGGATGTAATGAATAAATGGATTAAGATGACAAAGTGCAATATCGGGATAAGCAGTCATGTAGAAATGGGTATTAAAGAAACGATTAGGGTTGCGTCCTTCTTTGTAACCAAAAGCAAGGTAGTGTTCTAAAGGATCGCAATTTGCAGAAGCAACATCTTGATATGTTTCCAAATACCAAGCGGAATCAAATAATAGGGACAAAGTTTCAATTTCAGACATTTTAGTTCTTATCCATGATGTTTTTGTATAGGTAGTAATTTTTTATTTATATTAGTTGAGTTATTTGATAGGTAGTAAAAGAACATTATTTTACAAGTGATTGCATCGTTTTTTAGATGAAATATTTAAAAAATAATCAAATTCTTTCATTTTATTCTTTTACATGCTTTTGTGCGGCCTGAATAGTATTATATAAAAGACAAGCAATTGTTACAGGGCCAACCCCCCCTGGTACTGGTGTGATTTTTCCTGCTTTTCCAACGGCTTCATCAAAAGCGACATCGCCTATTAATTTTACTTTTTTGTCTGAAGTAATGACGCGATTGATTCCAACATCTATAACAGTGGCACCATTTTTAATCCAGGATCCTTTAACTAACTCTTTACATCCTGTTGCTACAATTAAAATATCAGCCTGTTGTGCTAATTCTTCTGTATTACGTGTATCAATATGAGCAATCGTTACAGTACATCCTGCATTCAGAAGTAATTGAGCCATTGGTTTTCCCATTAGGTTAGAAGCACCAATAATTAATGCATTTAAACCACGTAATTTAGGAAGTTCTTGTTGTAATAACATTAAACATCCTAATGGTGTACAGGGGATAAATCCATCCATATGACCTAAGGTTAATTTTCCTGCATTATAGGCTGTTAAACCATCAACATCTTTACTAGGTAAAATTGATTGAATAATAGGGTCTGGATCAAGATGTTTTGGCAGGGGTAATTGTACCAAAATACCGTGAACATCGGGATCTTGATTCAACCGTTGAACCAGATTGAATAATTCTTGTTGGGTCGTGGTTTCTGGTAACATATGCATAAATGAACGCATACCCACTTTATGAGTTTGTTTTGTTTTGTTGCGTACATAAACCTCGCTAGCTGGATCATTTCCCACCAAAATAACAGCAAGACCTGGGGTGATGCCTGTGTCTTTTTGTAATTGGGCAACATTCTTTTTGACTTGCTCTGTCATCTGATATGCAAAGGCTTTACCATCGATCAGTTGGGTTTGTATGGGGGTATTCATAGGGCACCAAATAAAATAAATTAATGAGTTAGGATGAAAGGGTTTCTTGGGATTGTTTTCGTGCTTGATCTTTTAAATCCCATTCATTAGCGATTGCAGCAACTAAACCATTTCCAAGCACACTTGTTGCAGTTCTTGCCATATCTAAGAATTGATCAATCCCTATAATAAGGGCAAGTCCTGCTTCTGGAATGTCAAAGCTTGGCATAACGGCGGCTAACATAACCATGGATGCACGTGGGACACCAGCGATTCCTTTGCTGCTAATCATCATTACTAGTAACATCATGATCTGTTTATCTAGTGGCATGTTTATATTATAAGCTTGAGCAATAAAAATAGCAGCAAATGATAAAAAAACCATTGTACCGCATAAATTAAAGCTGTACCCTAAAGGAACAACAAATCCTGATATTTTAGGAGATACACCAAATTTGGTTAATTGTTCAAGTAGACGAGGAAACGCAGATTCACTGCTGGCAGTCGCAAAGCCAACTAGGACTGGCTCTGAAATAAAAGGGAGTAATCTAAATGTTTTTTTTCCAATCATTAAATAGGAGGTGCCAATTAAAATAGCCCACATAATCAGAACGACACTGTAAAATTCTATTAAATAAAGACCGTATTTTTCGATGATGGAAATACCGTTTTGGGTCGCAATGGATAGTAAAGATGAAAATACAACAAGAGGGACAATTTTCATAACCATGTCAGTAATTTTTAACATGATTTTGCCTAATGTATCCATTCCATCTTTAAAGAGTTGTGCGGATTTACCAGGGATATTAGCTAAAGCCATGCCAAAGAAAATAGCAAAGACAACTAATTGCAACATATCATTACGTACCATCGCATCCATAACGCTATCAGGAACGATGTGTAAAATAAATTTAGCAACATCAAAATGATAGTCGGAATGTGCAGCCATGTTAGTAGGAGGAAGGTTTTTCGTAAAGTTAACCCCAGGCTTAATAATATTGGCAAAAATCATACCAACGGCTAAGGATACAAAGGATGCAGCAACGAACCATAGGATAACTTTCAGTCCTATTCGCTTGATGGTTCCTGTATCTTCTACATTACTAATACCTGCGACTAGGGTTGCCAATACAAGTGGGGCAACAATCATTTTTATCAATCTTAAAAAAAGATGGACAACCAAATCAGAGGCCTGAGTAATAAATTGAATAAGGTTTGAGTGTTTGGTGATTTGAATTTGTGCACCATAGGCATTACAGAGTAGACCTAAGATAAGCCCTGATATCATGGCAATACCAATAACCAGTGTGTGTTTTAAAAGACTATTTTGTGTTTTGGGGTTATCTTGTGGTGTCTGTGTTTCTGCCATACTTTTGTTCCTTATTCTAAAGTCTTAAACACACAAGTTTATCTGTTTAAAAAGCTGCTTCATTATATGTCAAATTAATTTTTTGCTGCGTAATAAGCAAAACGCAGCGATCGTAACCATGCAGGTAATTTCACCTTTTTCAATCATTTGCTCAAATTGAGGTAATGGTACGGTATGGCAAGTCATATTTTGCTCAGTAGCTTCCCTTTTTGTTGAATGTTGGGTAAGTCCAGTTGCCAAAAAAACGTGGCCCTTTTGTGTAGAAAATCCAGCACCTTGATAAAAACTGCCTGCATGTATCATGTTTTCTGCACGCAATCCAGTTTCTTCTTCTAATTCTCCTGCGGCGACTGTTTCAGGCGATGCATCTGGTTTTAACTCCCACATCCCCATAGGCAGTTCCCATAATGTTTGCCCAACAGGGTAACGATATTGACGAATTAAAGTAACGGTTTTGGTATTGTTTTCTTCACCTAAGGGTAAAATAACAGCAAATTCATTCCGTTCAACAACACCGAACATACCGTCAAGACCGTTAGGATAACGAATAATATCTTCACGTATCGTTAACCAGCGATTTTTATAAGCGACACGGGATGAAACGGGCGTAATTCCACCAGGGTCAGGTTGACCAATAATCTTCTTTGTTGTCATTAATTTCGATCCTTACAGAGTTCGTGTGAAGATATTATAATTAGAAGCATGACTATTCTTTACTAGATTGCTTCTTTTCTTGCCATAATTGGGCGAAATTAATACGTTGTAAAATGACAGGGGGTAGATTTGCGTCGTAACTTAAACTACGGATAATATTGCGTATTTCTGGAAATAAAATGTCTGGTGTATGAACCATTAATAGCTCCTCTAAATTTGAGGTGTCCAAATGTGGGAATGTAACAATTCCTGCATATTCTAAGTGAATATCAAATATAGAAATTTGTTGTTTGTCTTCTTCGATTTGTGCTGTGCTTTTACAAGTTAGGATAACGGTTACATCAAAATTAGGTTGATTCTCTACCAGTTGCTGTGCGTTGACATCAACGATTACCGTTAATTGGGGAGAAGGGGGCATGTGTCTAAAAATCGTTGGAGCGTGAGGAATCTTAAGGCTAATTTCTTTAACATATTGCGTATTGATTGTAAGATCTTTTAACTCTGTTTTGATAGGGGTTTGTGTTTTTGTATTCATTTTAAAGATCACTTATGTAAATTATTATCTAGGAATAGTATGAAGATTATAGGAATATCGAACCTTGAAACAAAATTAAAGCCTTAGTTTTAAGAGTATTTTGTTGTTAGTAAAAATCCAAGGGCTGGGAGGGGCTTCCAATTTTTTGGTAATTCGGATCGATGCAAGGTTATAATGTAGTAATGTGGCACGGGTTGGTTATTGCTGATTAATAAATGTTTATAAGCATTTACCTCTTTTTGACGCCACAAACAATCTTCTATTGCTTTGCATTTAGAGGTATAAATATTGGCGACACATCGCTTGCCTTTGATTAAAAAGGCTGTGGCCCACAGTTTGTTTTTATTTTTTTGAAATGGAATAATTTTCGTCATTGAATATCAATAGCGTACGTTATGGTATATTAGTGGCTAGGTAAAAGCGCATTGATTAATATCCTCTTGGTTGTTATAATACCGCTTTGCGTGTAAATTTTAAAAATATTATTTTATAAGTATTTTAAAATATTTGAGATGAATATATTTTCTATTTTTCTCCTGTGGAAAATCAGTGACTTAGTTTATTAAATTGTAATATATAATATATAGCTTGGCGATACCCATTCATGATTAGGGAGATAATTTAAGTGTTGCGTTTTGTCATTATTACGGTGTTTTTGGCGGTTTTGGTCATATTTTTGTTGCTTAATTTAGAGCCTGTGCCTATGAGCTTTTTTATGATTAGCTGGAAAACATCAGTTGGTATTTTTGCGTTATTATTAGGGATTGCGTCTTTTGCAATTGGTGCATTAACTGTATTTATTTCGTTGGTTGGTCAGTGGCGCCGTGCTCGTAAAGCTGAACAAAAAATGCGTGATCTAGAAAAACAATTATCAGAGTTGCAGTCAAAATACATTGCAATGACTCAGCCCCAAGTAACACAGCCCGTAGGTATTACGCCAACATCCACTGCAACGACCATTGAATCGAGTAACGAAGATTCTCATTAAAGCAAGTGGTATTTAAGATTATGATTAAAACTGGACTGATTCTGGCGCTGGATACAAAAGATCCTAAACAAGCAGAGGAATGGGCAAGGATTGCTGATGCTACGGGGCAGATGATTAAGATTGGTATGGAATTTACCTATGCTTGTGGATTTGATGCTGTCTGTCGTTTAGCAATGGGACGACAGATATTTTTGGACTTAAAATTACATGATATTCCAAATACTGTTGCCTCTGCGATTGCCAGTCTTGCTCCCGTGAAACCCGCGATGCTAACTATTCATACGATGGGTGGTAAAGATATGATCAAAGCCGCACGCCAATCCATTGATATGCATTTTCAAGACAGTCAAAAGCCAATTTTATTGGGGGTGACGGTTTTAACCAGTATGGATCAGGATAATTTAAACAGTATTGGTATTAGTAAAACCCCCTTAGAACAAGTGTTATTACTGGGAAAGATGGCAATAGAAGCAGGCGTTGACGGGTTGGTTTGTTCGCCTTTAGAAGTTGAGTATTTACGGCGTCATTTAGGAGATCAGGTGCCATTGGTGGTTCCTGGTATTCGCCTGCCTGACGCAGTGGCTGATGATCAACAACGCGTCATGACCCCCCTACAAGCACGCAAAGCTGGTGCTAGTTGGGTTGTCGTTGGCCGTCCGATTACGAAAGCTTCACATCCAGAACATATCGCACAAATGATTGTGCAACAATTACAGGGATAATAAAAACGTGACGGCTATTAAGATATGTGGTGTAAAAGATTCAGCCACCTATGATTTATTGGCCGAATTACAAGTGAATTGGGTTGGTATTGTTTTTTATCCCCCATCCCCAAGATATATAGAACCCAGTCAGGCTGCTTTGTTACCAGATTATAAAGCGGATGGATTACAACGGGTTGGGTTATTTGTAAAACCCACTGTCGATGATATTCGTCGTATTTTAGATTACGTTCATTTGGATGTGTTGCAACTTTATACCTCTATGGAAAATGCCTCAGTAATCCAAACTATTTTTGGTATTCCTGTTTGGGTGGCAAAGGGGGTAAAATCACGTGCAGATTTACCCACGAGTTGCCCTGTTACAGGAATGGTGATTGAAGCCCCTGCCAATCAGAGTGATAGCAGGCCAGGAGGAAATGGACGAGTTTTTGATTGGCAGTTAACAAAAAATTGGCAGGCACCGCGACCTTGGTTATTGGCAGGTGGATTAACACCAGAAAATGTAACAACAGCGATTGTCGAAGCTCAAGCTTTGGCTGTTGATGTATCCTCAGGGGTTGAACGTTGCATGGGCGAGAAGGATCCTGTATTAATTCGCAGCTTTGTGGAAAATATTCGAAAAAAAATCTGATACTATGCCTCTAGTTTATAGAGGCATAGTTGTTATTTAGATAACTTCATAGCCTTCTTCCTCGATTGCTGCTTTAAATGCGGCTGGATCAGGATTGCCTTTAACCTTGACGGTTCCAGTTTTTAAATCAACAATAGTTTCTTCGACATTGGGCAAGGCTTCAATGGCCTCTTTTACTGCATTGGCGCAATGTTGACATGTCATACCTTTAATTTGATAGGTTTGCATAGTTTGCAACTCCGTTAGCTAATCACAATATACGATAACAATACTTATTTTTATATTAGGCTATAAAAACAGGATGAAGTAAAGATGTCTAATGAATCTTCCGCTTTAACAACTGCTGATTTTACCATTGGCAATATGACATGTGCCTCTTGTGTAAGGCGTGTAGAAAAAATCATTAAACGAGTTGATGGGGTCGAAGATGTCAGTGTGAATTTAACTTTGGAAACTGCCAGAGTGACCTTTGTGTCAGAAATTGATATGCAAAAAAAAATTGCAGTTATCGAAGATATGGTGGGAAAAGGGGGATATAACGCATCATGGATTAATCCCAAGCAACAAGACCAAGTTAATGCAGAAGATACTGCACAAAAAGATATGTGGGCATGGGTCATTGCTGCTTTGTTATCTGCGCCATTAGTAATTTCAATGATTACGGGCAGCATTCACCATCAATGGATGCTGCCAGGATGGTTGCAATTTTTGTTGGCAACACCTGTGCAATTTTGGCTGGGTCGTCATTTTTACGTGGCGGGGTTTCGTGCCATTAAAGCAGGCACAGGTAATATGGATTTATTGGTGGCACTGGGCTCCAGTGCTGCGTGGATATTAAGTACGGTTTTACTTGTTAACTTTTTACTTTCCGATGGGTCGACCTCTGAACCACATTTGTACTATGAGAGTTCTGCGTTAATTATCACGTTTATTTTGTTTGGGCATTGGTTGGAAAAACGTGCGCGCCACAAAGCTGCATCCTCTATTCGTGCATTACAAGCACTAAGACCTAATACAGTATGCAAATGGGTTGATGGAACAGAGGTGGTAATCCCTAATGAGCAGATAAAAGTTGGGGATATTGTGGTGGTTCGTCCTGGTGAACGTGTTCCATGTGACGGGGTAATTACCCAAGGGGAAAGTGCTGTCGATGAATCGATGTTAACTGGTGAAGCCATTCCGATCGAGAAAAAAATTGGCGATCGGGTTACAGGTGGTTCATTAAATGAAAATGGTCGTTTGTTAATTCAAGTTGAAAAAACAGGGCAAGAGACTCGCTTAGCTGCGATTGTAAGACTGGTTGAAAGTGCCCAAGCTTCTAAAGCTCCTATTCAAAAGTTAGTGGATCGAATAAGCGCGGTATTTGTACCAATTGTGATTATAGTTGCATTCGGTACATTTTTATGGTGGTGGTTGGAATATGGATTATTGGTTGAAGGATTATTGCATGGGGCTGCGGTACTTGTGATTGCATGTCCATGTGCATTGGGTCTTGCCACGCCGACTGCGTTGGCAACGGGCTGTGGGGCTGCTGCAAGGGCAGGTATTCTAATTCGTGATGCGGAATCCTTGGAACGTGCGACACATATCCAAGCTGTCGGATTTGATAAAACAGGTACGCTGTCACAAGGTCGATTGTCGGTTATATCTATTGTCCCCAAGGCTGGTATTGATAAAAAACAAGTTTTGTATTGGACGGCAAGTTTATCGCTAGCCAGCGAACATCCTTTATCTAAGGCGTTACTTATACAAGCCAAGCAAGAACAAATATCTTTAAATGATCCAGAAGCCTTTCGTGTCATTAAAGACCAAGGCCGTGGAATTACAGGGAAAATTGATGGTCAACAATTTTTCTTTGGAAATGCGGCGATGGTGGCAGCTTTAGGATTAGATATCGAGGCGTTATCTTCTGATGCTTTGGACGCAACCCTATCATGGTTGGTGCGGTATAACAATGCACAATATTATGAATTACTGGGGGTTATTGCTTTTGAAGATCACATTCGCGAGGGTGCTAAAGAGGCTATTATTCAATTAAAAGCAAAGCATATTTCCCCTGTTATTTTAACAGGTGATAATGCCCAAGCGGCACAAAAAGTTGCTGATATTTTAGGTATCAAAGAAGTTCATGCTAATTTAAGTCCTGAAGATAAACAACGTATTATAGTTGAAATTAGCAAAGAAAAGGATAAAACTTGTAAGGTTGCAATGGTAGGGGATGGTATTAATGATGCCCCTGCATTAGCCGCAGCCGATTTAGGAATTGCGATCGGTGAAGGAACAGATGTCGCTGCCGAAGTCGCTGGGGTTGTTTTAATGCGCAATCATCCGGGATTGGTGGTTGCAACAATTGATATCGCACAAAAGACGCATCAACGGATCAAAGAAGGTTTATTTTGGGCGTTTATCTATAATGTGATTGGCATTCCATTAGCTGTTTGTGGATTATTAAGCCCAGCAATCGCAGGTGGAGCAATGGCATTAAGTAGCGTTTGTGTTGTCATGAATGCTTTACGTCTTTTACGTTGGAAAGCCAATATCTAGGATTAAGAGGGAACAAAAATGAAGTGTAAATATATTTTAACAGGTCTTTTTTTGTTTATTGGATCTGTTTTGTATAATACGAATGTATTTGCTGAAGATAATGTACAGGTCAGTGACCAGCAAATTAACGCAAAGTTGGATCAGTTATATGGTAGTCACGACGAATATCGTGCTTTTTTTAAGATTTTGAAAGAGTATATTGCTCAAAAAGACAAAACCAAGATTGCTAATTTGATAAAATATCCATTAATTGTACAGTTGGACGGGAAACAAGTTTCGATAAAAACAAAGGCGCAATTTATCAAAAATTATGATGCGATTATTACGCCCAAAATTGAATATATCGTCTCTCAACAAAAATTTGAAAATATGTTAGCAACTTATCGAGGTATGGCTTTTGGAAATGGAGAAATATGGTTTGCAAATGTTCTCCCAGATCAGTCTCGTCACGGCAAGGAGAAAAAACTTATTAAAATTATTGGTATTAATAATTTCATGTAAAAATAATGTTGTGTAATTAAAATAGGCGTTATTTTGATGATAACGTTTATTTTCTTAATAAAAGCATGATCAAGGTGAAGACCAGTTCAATATTGTGATATTAGTTGACACTTAACAAAGTGAATTTATCAATTTGTCTCAAGAAATATAAAAACGGATCTTTCTTGCTTATTATTAGATCATTTATAAATGAAAACACAATGAACCGAAGTTGAATAATTTCAACGGTTATTATTATTAATATATAAAGTAGACATAATCGTTATTTGTACAGGGCAGCAACGGGTCTTTGATATTAGACCCGTTGTAAAAAGATTAAGCAGAGGCTTCAACAGTTTTGGAAGCAATTTTGAGCCCTAATTTGTTAAATAGGGTCAAATCGCTGCTTTTTTCAGGATTTGGACACGTTAACAATCTTTCCCCTAAGAAAATAGAATTGACCCCTGCCAAATAACACAAGGTTTGCATTTCAGCGCTCATTTCTGTTCTGCCAGCAGCAAGGCGAACATAACTTTGTGGCATGGTAATGCGTGTCACAGCAATTGTGCGTATAAAATCCATAGGATCAATGGGTTGTGCATCTTCTAACGGGGTACCCTTAACGCGGATTAATAAATTAATGGGAACACTTTCTGGGTGTTTGGGAAGGTTTGCAAGGGTTTTAATCATATTGGCACGGTCGATTTCTTGCTCGTTCATGCCTAAAATCCCGCCACAGCATACTTTAATACCAGCATCACGCACAAATGCCAGCGTGTCCAAGCGATCTTGGTATGTGCGTGTTGAAATAATTTTCTCGTAATGTTCTTCAGATGTATCAAGGTTATGATTATAGTAATCAAGCCCAGCTTGCTTTAATTTTAATGTTTGTTCCAGATTTAGCATGCCCAAGGTTACACAGGTTTCAAGACCAAGATTTTTGACCCCTTCAATCATGGCACAAACGGTTTCTAAATCGTGATCCTTGGGCGAACGCCATGCAGCCCCCATACAAAAGCGTGTTGCCCCTTCTTCTTTGGCTGCCTTGGCTCTTTTTAAAACTTCGTCAACGGCCATTAAGCGATCGGCTTTAATTTTTTCAGCATGTTTTGCACTTTGTGGGCAATAGGCACAGTCCTCTGGACAGCCTCCACTCTTGATTGACAGCAATGTTGCCACTTGAATCTGGGTTGGATCAAAATAAGTTCTGTGCGCTAATTGTGCTTTGAACATTAATTCTGGCATGGGAAGGGCAAATAGGGCAGCAATTTCTTCTTTTGTCCAATCGTGACGAATAGGAAACGCCTGTTCCAAAGGAGGTAAAACAGAGTCAATCTTGTGGGCAAGCATGCAAAGGTCCTTGAAATTAAGAAAATAAAATAACGCATATTATCTTTAAGGTATTTTACTGTCAGTTTATATAAAAAAAATAATGCAAAATAAAGTGAATATAAAATTCATCTTTTATATGGAATATAGAAAACCATGTCCTGTATGGTTAATAATAAACTATGACGAAATAAAAAAGGTGTTAAATGAAACGTTGGATTATTGCTCAGGAAAAGGGACAATTAGGTATATTAACATTAAACCGCCCACAGGCATTAAATGCGATTGATGGTGTGTTGCAACGTGAAATTATAGATCAATTAGAATGCTGGAAGATCGCAGAACATATTAAAGTAATTATTATAAATAGTAGTCAGCCGAAAGCATTTTGTGCAGGTGGAGATATTCGACAAATCACCACATTTTTAAAACAGGGTGATTACGAACAAGCCATAGGCATATTTAAACATAATTACGAGCTGGTAAATTACGTTGCACATTACCCCAAGTCTGTGGTCAGCGTGATGGATGGCATTACAATGGGGGGTGGGATTGGTCTTGGTGCGTTTGTCCCGTATCGCATCGTTACCGAACGATCAGTTTTAGCGATGCCAGAGGTAATGATTGGATTAACCCCAGATGCTGGCAGTAATTTATTGTTTGGTAAAGCCCCAGGTTATACTGGACTAAGGGCGATGTTAACAGGATTACGCTTTCAAGCAGAAGATGCTATTCGACTGGGATTTGCTGATTATATTGTTCCTTCTATTGAAATAGAAGCATTAATATCGCAACTTGAAACTGCCAATCCAGAGGAATTATTACAACCCTATAAGCGTGATTTACAGTTTGACCCGCAGTTTTTACAAGAAGTTAAACAGGTCTATGATTCCCCAGATATAGAGACAATTATAACGAATTTAGAGACATGTAATTTTAATTGGGCAAAAACAGATATGCAGGCAATGCAAGCCGCATGTCCCTTTTCTTTATGGATTACTTACAAGGCTTGGCATCGCAAACTGCGCGATTTGGGCGAAGTTTTACAACAGGATTTGAATTTGATCAGCCATTTAATCGCTCGTCCTGATTTTATAGAAGGTGTCAGAGCCAGTGTAATTGATAAAGACAGAAATCCGAAATGGGATCGCGGCAAGGTTTCCTCTGATCTTGTTGATATGTGTTTTACAACAGCACATCAATTCTAAACTATTTTTTTATATAATCTTCTTCATAATCACTGATTTTTGAATTAAATATAATTAAAAGTGTTTTTTTAAGGTATGTAATTATGAAGCATTGGGATATTGAGCAGATCAAATGGGATCAGTTTGATCCTTCTCTTATTGATCAGGAAGTGTTACCTTTAATCAAAGCTGCATCGGTTGTCGAGCGTAACAGTGTTGATTATACTGTATATCTCAATAATATTTTTGCTGATGACCCTGAAATGAAGAAACTTTTTCAGGATTGGGAAAACGAAGAAGTACAGCATGGCGAGGCATTAGGTCGTTGGGGAATGCTTGCAGATCCAAATTGGGATTATAAAGATTCATTTGAACGATTTAGGAATTTTTATAAAATCGATATGGATGCTCAAAATTCCATTCGTGGTTCGCAGGCTGGAGAATTTATCGCAAGGGCCATGGTAGAAGTTGGAACATCTTCATATTACAGTGCTTTGGCTGATTACGTAAAAGAACCAGTATTAAAAGATATTTGCCGTCGTATTGCTGGGGATGAATTCCGTCATTTTAAATTATTTTACGACGGAATGAAAAAATATTTAGAGAAGGATAATCTCTCTAAATGGCAGCGTGCTAAAATTGCTCTTGGTCGTATTATTGAAAGTCAGGATGATGAATTGGCGTCCGCTTATCATATTACAAACGAGCCAGAAGGGATGCCTTATAATCATAAACGGTGTATAGCATTATATATGGTCAAAGCTATGCCTTTATATCAGCGTCATCACGTGGTTCGAGTGGTAAATATGGCATTTAAGACGATTGGTTGGATGCCCTCTACCAAGTGGCAGGATCGTCTGGCAGGATTAGGGATGACGCTTATAAAAAAACAGCAGAAATCTTATGCTAAACAAGTAGTTAATTTATGATTAATAGCAGATGTATTAAAAAACAGTAATGACGGGTAAAGTATGAAGAGCATAAGTATAAAAAGTTTGAAATTAGGTTTTTTTGATACAGTACTGCACGAGGCAACAGCTGCCGCAGTTTTGCGGGTTTTAGAAGCTCATGATATTTTTGATATTGAGTTTATCACAGGTGAAAAGGCAGCTTTGATTCAAGAACTGAAAGCTGGGGAAATCGATATTTTTACCACGTTATGGTTGCCAGATGTTCATAACAGCTTAATAAATGATTTTCCTTTAATGAAATCCATCGGTACATTGTATCATCCCACTTTGTTTTTCGCTTTACCTGTTCAATTTCAATCTGAAATAAGCTCTATTGATCATTTAAAATCCGTTGATTCTATTCATCGTAATGTTGAAGTTCCTGCAACCCTATATGAAAAAGTTCAGGAGATTTTTGTTGCTTACGGATTATTAGAGTCTGGCTATAGTTTGATTCCCGTTGCTGATGAAGCGGCTTTTAAACGTTATCAGCAAATTTTGCAGTCTCAAGAGGGCAAGATCATCATTGGATATCACCCTAGTTTTCTAGATGATGATCAAAGGCTTTATTCCTTGCAAGATCCCAAGGCCATGGTCAATAGTGAACAAAGAGCGACTATTTTAATTCGAGATCGAATTGTTTCGGTATTAGGATCAGATTTGATTGACGAACTGGCAGAAATGACACTGGGAAATCAGGTTGTAAAGTTAATGGAACATGCCGTACGTGTTAACGGCATGGATGCACACGAGGCCGCGGAAGAGTGGCAACGTGGTAAATTGGTAGTAAGAGCATAAATGACACAAAAAAAAGATCCACGAGATATTAGCCTTTCCCAACAATACGAGGCATACCCTTATCCTGAACGTAATCCTCAGGATGAAAAAAAACGGTTATTTATTGGTAGTCCAAGTCATTTAAATGAGATTGATTATTGGGTTTTCGGTGGCAAGCGATCTTCTGAACAACCCTTACGCGTTTTGGTTGCTGGATGCGGGACTGGGGATGCAGCAATCATGATTGCCCAGCAAATGGCGCGTCGCAACCGTTCGGGCGAGGTCGTTTGCCTGGATCGTGCTGGTGCGGTTTTAACCGTTGTTCAAGAACGTGCTAAGGTCAGAAATCTTACCAATCTAAGTTATATTCAAGGGTCCATTTTGGATTTACCTAACTTGGACTTGGGACAGTTTGATTATATTGATTGTTGTGGCGTTTTACATCATTTGCCTGATCCCGCCCATGCACTGGGCATATTAAAAGGGGCGTTAAAAACAGGGGGAGGAATCGGATTGATGGTTTATGCCCCCCACGGTCGTACAGGGGTTTATATGCTACAGGATGCCCTGTCCTATCTTGCGCCCATTCATGACGTGCCAGCCAAACGATTGGATGTTGCAAAGCGAGTAATGCGCCATTTACCCAAGACCGCATGGTTGCATTATAATAAAAATTTCGGTGATCATTTAACGGGTGGCGATGCTGGATTATACGATTTGTTATTAAACCCAAGAGATCAGGCTTATACTATTGATGCGTTTTGGAATTTGCTGGATCAGGTTGGATTTAAAGTAAATGCTTTGATAGAACCCGCGCGTTATAATCCAAAATATTTAATTGCTGATCCTAAGATTCGTGAAAAAATAGATCAATTAGATTATCGATGTCAGGCCGTTGTCGCAGAAGGATTGGCAGGCAATATGGCAACGCATGTTGCTTATGTGCGTAAGGCTGAGGATGATTTTTCCATGGCAGATCCGTATGCTATGGATAGTATTCCCTTTATGCGAGAAATGCCAGGTGAGGTTTTAGTCGGACAAATTTTACCTTCTAATTTATTACCCTTTTCTTTTGGTATGTTAACCGTGATGATACCTCTGCCTGCACAAGCAAGGGGATTCCTTGGGTTAATTGATGGTCAACGATCATTAGGTGAAATTATTGATATTGTAAAAAAGCGTGGTGTGCCAGAGGAGAAAATTATTCCAATGTGGAAGGAAACATTTGATTCTTTACAAAGCATTAATCAGGTGTTTGTTCGATCCTCTTAATGATGCAACCTATTGTAATTTTTGGGGCTGCATTAAAAAAAGATGCAACACCTCATTGTGCATTAATTGCTAGAATTCAGGCAGCTACACAATATGGAATGCGATATAAGGATCCTTTGTATATTGTAACGGGTGGCAATCCCAAAGCAGGTTTAACCGAGGCTGCTGCTATGAAGACCTTGTTACTGCAAGCTGGTATTCATCAAGATCGTATTATTTGTGAAGACCAAGCAAAGAATACGGTGGAATCTGTTATTTTGAGCAGCATCTTACTAAAGCAATTAAATTTTGTTCAAAAGCAAAATTCTGTCACATTGGTTTCAAGCCCTTATCATTTACCGCGATGCGGATGGTTGATGTTCTTATCGGGGTGGCGCGTTTGCCTCGTGGGAAGTGTTGGTAAAGCTTCGCGCTCTTTTATTAAATGTTGGTATTGGCGTTTACGTGAAATTCCTGCAATTATATGTGATAGTTTTCGCCTATTTTTTTAACCTGTTCGTTTATCCTATTAATTTTTTTTATTTTGATTTATTAATGGTTTTATTTTTAATAGTAGGAATGATTTATGCCTGTTTGTGCATTTCTCTTCCCCGGTCAGGGAAGTCAATATGTAGGTATGGGAAAAGCGCTTGCCGAAGCTTTTCCTGTTGCTCGTGAGGTTTTTGAAGAGCTAGATGAGACATTAAAGCAACCCCTTTCTAAATTAATGATGGAAGGGCCTGAGGACGAGTTAACGTTAACACAAAATACTCAGCCAGCGTTGATGGCGCATTCCATAGCAGTAATTCGCGTTTTAGAAAAAGAGGCTAATTTAGATTTAACAAAAATCATAAAATGTTCTGCTGGACATTCTTTGGGTGAATATTCAGCTTTGTGTACTGCTGGAGTGTTTAATTTTGCAACGACGGCGTCTTTATTACGGTTGCGTGGTGACGCCATGCAAAATTCATTGCCAAAGGGTACAGGGGGAATGGCTGCGTTATTAGGTTCAGATATGGCCCAAGCCAAAATTATTTGTGATCAAAGTAGCAAAGTCGATTCTATGGTTGCAGTTGCTAACGATAATGGTGCAGGTCAAGTCGTTATTTCTGGGCATTTGGATGCTATTGATCGTGCCATTGCTTTAGCCTCTGAAATGGGGATTCGTAGAGCCATTAAACTGGCAGTGTCAGCACCATTTCATAGTCCGTTAATGCAACCAGCAGCACAAAAAATGCAAGAAGCATTGTCAAACACTTCTATTCAGCCTTTGAAGTTTCCAGTGATTGCCAATGTGACAGCCAAACCTTATCAAGATACAAAAGAGATTGAAAAATTATTGGTTCAGCAGGTAACGGCACCTGTGCGTTGGGCTGAAACAATGCAGTTAATGATTGATCAAGACGTTGAAATTTTCTTTGAAATTGGTGCGGGTAAGGTATTATCAAATTTAATGCGTCGTACCGCCCGTGATCGTCAAGTTTACTCAATTGGGGAACCTGAGGATATTGATCAATTTGTAAATGTTTTTTCGCGTTAATAAAAGGAATATTAAATGTTTAGTTTAGAGGGTAAAGTTGCCTTGGTAACGGGTGCATCAGGGGGGATTGGTAGTGCTATTGCCCATGCTTTGGTTAAACAAGGTGCAACAGTTGTTTTATCAGGGACCAGAGAAGCCGCATTAAAATCAGTGCAAGAACAACTTGGTGGAGAAGTAAAAGCAAAGATTCAGGTTGCCAATTTGGGGGATCCCGAATCCGTAACAGGATTAATTCCTAAAGCTGAGGCATTAGCTGGTGGTTCTATAGATATTTTGGTGAATAATGCAGGTTTAACTCGTGATACATTAGCATTACGTATGAAAGAATCTGACTGGCAAACTGTTTTAGATATTGATCTATCTGTTCCTTTTCGCCTCAGTCAAGTTGCAATTAAAGGTATGATGCGCAAACGTTTTGGCAGAATTATTAACATAGCTTCTATTGTTGGTGTGACGGGAAATCCAGGACAGACAAATTATTCCGCAGCCAAGGCAGGATTGATTGGGATGAGCAAATCTTTGGCATTAGAGGTTGCAAGTCGTGGTATCACTGTCAATGTTGTTGCACCTGGTTTTATTGAAACAGCAATGACTGATCAGTTGACAGATCTTCAAAAAGAAAAATTATTAGAAAAAATTCCATGCCCTCGAATGGGTAAAGTAGAGGATATAGCTGCAGCTGTAGTTTATTTGGCATCTAATGAGGCACAATGGGTAACGGGGTCAACATTGCACGTTAATGGTGGTATGGCTATGATATAATTGATTTTATGAAATGACTATTTTACCATTATTATATTGTAAAATCATAGAGTAATGGTATTTTTGCTATAGAATTAATTAAAATTTTGTACTTTAAACAATGAAGTTTGTCTTGGCTATTGGTTGGAATTATGATATCCCCCATGGCTGATTACGTTGTAAAAGGTTTTTACTTAGTATAAAAATGCTTTATAAACGATCTATACTTAAAACAAACTGAAAAAATGCTTAATGGGCAGAAGGGATAAAATTAGATGAGCGATATCGCCGATAAAGTGAAAAAAATTGTAGTTGAACATCTTGGTGTTGAAGAAGCTAAGGTAACACCAGAAGCATCTTTTATTGATGATCTCGGCGCAGATAGTTTGGATACAGTTGAATTAGTAATGGCTTTTGAGGAAGCATTCAGTGTCGAAATTCCTGAAGATGCTGCTGAAAAAATTGCAACTGTTAAAGATGCAATCGACTATATCGAAAAACAAAAGCAATCTTCTTAATTTTTCCTAAGTAATCATATTAATTTCAAGAGGCGTATAGGTTAACCAGATGGCAGAAAATAAATTATCTTCGCGACGTCGAGTAGTGGTCACTGGTATGGGGATTGTAAGTCCTCTTGGGATTGGTATAGATAATGTTTGGAACCAATTAGTCGCAGGTAAAAGCGGTATTAGAGCGATTTCTAGCTTTGATGCCTCCAACCTTCCCGCACGTGTTGCGGGGGAGGTACCTATTGGTCCAAAAACTGAAGGTAAATTGGACTTGGCCGAATGGATTCCTGTTAAGGATCAAAAGAAAATGGATCGTTTCATCCATTTAGGCCTGGTTGCTGCAATTCAAGCAGTTGAAGATTCGGGATGGGTCCCTCAAAATGAGGACGAACGTTGTGCCACTGGCGTCATGATTGGTTCTGGAATCGGTGGGCTGCAAACAATTTATGAAACTTCGACTAAAGTTTACGAAGGTGAAATCCGCAAAGTTTCTCCTTTCTTTATACCATCATCCTTGATTAACCTTGTATCAGGCTATGTATCAATAAAATACGGATTCAAGGGACCTAATCATGCAGCTGTTACGGCATGTGCTTCTGGTGTTCACGCTATCGGGGATGCAAGCCGTCTGATTGCATTAGGGGATGCTGATGTAATGGTTGCTGGTGGTGCAGAGGCCGCTGTTTGTGCACTTGGGATCGCTGGTTTTGCTGCTGCACGCGCCTTGTCAACAGGATTTAATGATACTCCAGACCAAGCTTCTCGTACTTGGGACAAAGACAGAGACGGATTCGTTATGGGGGAGGGTGCTGGTATTTTGGTTTTAGAAGAATACGAGCACGCCAAAGCACGAGGTGCTAAAATCTACGGTGAAGTTATCGGATATGGAATGTCTGGTGATGCTTACCATATTACTGCTCCTGCTGAAGGGCATGATGGCGCATACAGAGCAATGCGTGCAGCAATTAAGAATGCAGGTATTTCGGTTGAAGATATTAATTACGTAAATGCCCACGGTACATCAACCAAGGCCGATGATCTTGAACTAGAAGCTGTCGAACGTTTGTTTGGTGATGCTGGTCAGAAATTGGCCATGTCTTCAACAAAAACATCCATTGGCCATTTGTTGGGTGCTGCAGGTGCGGTAGAGGCCATTTTCTCTTTACTAGCTATCCGTGATAATGTTGTTCCACCTACGCTAAATTTAGATAATCCTTCTAAAGAAACGATTATTGATCGTGTCGCTCATGAGGCACAACAGCGTCAGGTCAATATTGCTTTATCCAACAGTTTTGGATTCGGTGGAACAAATGCATCGTTGTTGTTCAAAAAGGTTTAGTTGATTACTCTAGCACAATGACTGCTAAAGGTAAGCGATAGTGCGTAAGTTAATTTTATTTATTGGCGCGTTATTTATTGCTTTTTTTATATTGTTTGTTTTTGGAAAAAGTATTTATTCGCGTCCAGGTCCCCTAACAGAAGCAAAAAATATCTTTATACCAAAGGGTAATACAGATGTTGTTTTACACCGTTTACAGCAAGATCATGTTATCCCTGATGATTGGATATACACGGTCGTTTTTAAAGGTGCAGTGGCCTTAACACGTCAGTCTGGTGCTTTGCATTCTGCTGAATTTGCGTTTCCCAGACAGGCTTCGATACAACAAGTTTTATCAATCTTACGGCATGCAAAACCTGTTCAGCATGGATTGACAATTCCAGAAGGTCTAACTGCGTATCAAATTGCGTCTTTGATTAATCAAGCACCATTCTTGACAGGACATATTGATGTTCCCACAGAGGGTAGTGTTTTGCCCCAAACTTATGCGTATGAATGGGGATACCCGCGTGATAAATTGCTGCTTCGCACCCAAGAAGCAATGAAAAAAGCATTGCATAGTGTTTGGGAGAAACGCCAGCAGATTCCAGAAATAAAGACACCTGATGATTTATTGTCTTTGGCCTCTATTGTTGAAAAAGAAACGGCTATCCCCAGAGAACGTCCAATGGTTGCACGTGTTTTTATCAATCGCTTGAAATCTGGTATGAAATTGCAATCAGACCCAACGATTATCTATGCGTTAACGAAAGGTAAAGGGAATTTAGATCGTTCGCTAACACGCCAAGATTGGTTAATCGCTGATCCATATAATACTTATTGGACAAATGCTTTGCCTCCAACCCCTATTTGCTCACCAGGAATAGCTTCATTGGAAGCCGTTGCGCATCCTGTTGATGGAAATATGCTTTATTTTGTTGCAAATGGAACTGGTGGCCACAGCTTTTCTGCCTCTTTAAAAGAGCATAATCATAATGTTATGATACAAAAGGAAAAAAAATAGCCAAGTTTTCATTTGAACTTGGCTATTTTTTTAGTATTTTTTTGTAGGGGGTGGGGGTAAATTCTCTGATTTAATATTACCAGAATATTCACTAGGGGCTAATTGAATAGCACCTGTATCTGCATCGTTATCATTTGACGTTTTTGTCTGTGATTTTTTTGTCTTTGTGGGTGCTGTTGACGCATTATTGGTAAGCTTAATTAACATTCTACGTAATGGATCAGCATTCGAGTTATTCACCCTCATCGCAATAACGATATCTTCTGGACCAACGGTTTCGTTATAATAATTATGATTAGATTTACTGTTAACTTTTAGTTTCGACCCTTTAAGAGAAACACCAGCGAATAATCCAGAATTTTTCTGAATCGTATATATATCAGACATTCCACTGTCCGCGTTACTGTTGGCTGTAGCAGCAGTTGCAGAAGCACTGGCCCCCATGGTAAATTGGCTATCTAAAAGTGAGCGCAAGCTCTTTTCATTCATAATAAACAGCATGATTTTTGAGTTTTCAACGCCTAGCTGTAGTCCAAATGAACCACTAGACATCTTATAAAAGGCTGGACTGGACCATGAGCCTTGGGCATCGCGAGATAATAATACACAACTGCCCCCTGATCCGCCGAAAACCATCGAAATTCGTGTCACGTCAGGGCAGATCATTACGGCTCTGGCATCTTTAAGACGTTTATATAATTTGCTATCCGTTGATACGTTGGAATAAATATCTTGCACAGCCAAAGTTGCGTGGTCAACCAAAGACTGTTCAACGTTGGTTTTGGCTTGTGCTGTATTTATCCCTTTTAGACAAAAAAGAGGAATCGCTAAAAGTGAGATATATTTAAAATTTTTACGTATATTCATATTTTTGAACAATAATTTAATTACTAAGATATAAAACTGATAAGTAGGTGTGATTATGGTGCTTCTAGAGGGATATTAACAGTTTTTGATAATAAATCTGCAATCCCTGGTGCCGCAGTTAAAACAGGGGTTGGCTGGTGCAGGCCTCCATCTTTTAAAAATGAAGAAGTGTAAGCCCCAGCCTCTTTTAACAAAACAAGTGCCGCAGCAACATCCCATAGATTAATCGCCATTTCGAAATGACCATCCGATCTGCCACTGGCAACGTCGACCAATGACATAGTTCCTGACCCTATTGTGCGAATCATAGCTCCTGTTTTCAGAATCGCATCTGCGTGTTTTAAAAACTCTTCTCTTTTACTAACATGGCTCCAACCCAGTTCAATCATTGAGATCTTGGGATCTTTCACTGGAGAAGCATGAATGGGTTTGCCGTTCATAAATGCCCCGTGGTTTAAGCGCGCAGTATAAAATTCTTGTACACAAGGGGCTGCAACAACACCTAATACTGGGGTATCACCATCCATTAACCCCAAAGATACACACCATCTGTTGCGCCCACGAGCATAATTTGCAGTACCATCAATAGGGTCGACAACCCATTTCAAAGAGCCTGTGCGTGTTTGCCCCTCTTCTTCACCTTGGAAACCATCATCTGGAAAAAGAGCTTTCATTTCTTGAGAAATAAAGGACTCAACTTTACCATCTGTTTCGGTTAGCCAATCTTGTGCATGTTTTAAGGAACCCTGGGGGCCACCAGGGGCAGGACGCATGGCCAGAGCCATATCCGCTGCTTTTTGTACGATGGTTTGTGCTGCTTCGAATCGGCGGGAAAGGGCATCTGACATGATTAGTTTAACCTTGAGTATAAAAAAGTTCGGATTATCGATGATGATGAATATATTCTTAATAAGCAGAATTTCTGATATGTTAAACACAATGTCAGAAAGTTACTTAAAAATATATAGATTAATTTTGAATAAATAATGACATCTATCGTTGTTGATAAAGAATTTATTCTTTTTTACAGAGGATATCAATATAGATATATTTTTAAGTTTATTCAATCTGATGTGAGATATTGTAAAGGATATATTGTGTCACAAGAGTTAAGATTAGTAGCAGTTTTAGATTTAAAACCTAATTCATGGGAACATGTTAAAAATGCTGTAAAGGAATGCGTCAAGCAATCCAGGTTGGAGGCTGGAAATTTTTTTTATTCTGCTCATTTCGAAGAAAATAATCAAAACCGTGTTGTTTTTATAGAGCATTGGATGAGTCGTGAAGCTATTGAGACGCACAGTCAGACAGCACATTTCAAACAACTTGTGCAAATTATTGGACCATATTTAGAACAGCCAATGCAACTATTAACATTGGCTGAGATTCAAGAGATTGGGGAATAAAGTCGTTGTGTCTATTTTCGAGACAGATATTTGGCGTTTAGGTATTATTAAAGCACCGATTCACGAGGTGATTTCTAAACAAGAAGTACAACATGTGTATTGGTTGGATGAAGAGCCAAAGTTAAAATTTCTAGCAGATCCATTTGGGTTATATAAGAATAACAAGCTATATATTTTTGCAGAAGCTTATGATTATCGGAATAGACACGGTTACATAGAGCTTTTAGTATTTAATCATTTGTTACAACTTTTGGATCGACGTCCTGTATTACAAGAACCTTGGCATTTATCCTATCCCATGATTATAGAGGATCGAGGCGAAATTTATATGCTGCCCGAGGCCTATAAATCTGGAAAAACGACATTATACAAAGCGATCGAATTTCCGTATCGATGGGAAAAGGTCAAACAATTTAATTTTCCAGAAATTGTTATTGATCCTACAGTTACTTTTTATCAGGGATTATGGTGGATGTTTTATACATCTGCTGATTCAGGATATAGTCGTCAGGGTAATCTATCTGTTGCTTATACAGATGATTTGATGGGCAGTTGGTCTTTACATCCGTCAAATCCTGTCAGAATTACACCTTTTAGTGCACGCCCTGGTGGAAACGCCGTGGTAACGAAGAAAGGTATTATTTTACCGACCCAAAACTGTACTAGAACTTATGGGGGAAGTTTATCATTTTTGCAGATAACTACATTAACGCCTAATTCTTTTGAAGCTCATGTTGTTGGTAGTTTGAAAACAAATACTATCTTTGATTCATATAGAAATGGCATACACACGTTAAGTGCGGCAGGCGACTATACATTGATTGATGCAAAGCAAATAATTAAAAGGCCGTTTCATCGTTTAATTACGGATAGTAACTATTATGTTAAACGCTGTATTAAAAGTCCAGTTTTTTAATAATAGGTTTTAGTAAAACTGTTCATTTGATCAAAAATGTTTCGCCCTATAGTTTCAAAATGCTGAGTGGAAAAGTCGTTTAGGACTTTATCACGTGCTGTTTGCCCCATGGTATATAGTTGGTTTGGAATAGATAGTAAGCTATACAAAGCCTCTGCCAGAGCTTGGGGGTCATTAGGAGGGACAATTAACCCTGTTTGGTTATTTTGAATAGAAAAAGGCAGCTCCCCAACGGCACTTGCTATGACGGGCAGTCCAGCCTGCATAGCTTCATGGGCGGCAACGCAAAAGCCTTCAGATCGAGACGGTTGTACATAAAGATGATGGTTAGATAAAGTTTCGTTCACATCGTTGGTGAAGCCGACCAACTCGATATAGTTTTGTAAACGATATTGTTCGATTAGTGCTTGCAGGTCGTTGTGTTCTGCACCTTCTCCGTATACGAAGATTTTATAAGGTGGAATAGAGGGTTTTTGTTGCAGACAACGTACCGCTTGAATTAATACATCGTATCCTTTGACTGGATGTAAGCGCCCCATAGAGGCAACTTTAATTGTTTCTGCTGCCTGCCAAGGCCTCGCAGATTTTGTGTAGGGAAGTGCTTTAAAAATAGGCCAGGTGATGATTTTCTCGTCAGGAATACCCAATCGTTGTTTAGTTAATGCGGTAATGCGTTGAGAGTCCCCAATCCATAGTTGAGAAAGATTCTTTGTTGCTTTTAACAAACGTAGATTCCATGGTTTCAAATATGCTGCATGCTGCCAACTGGTTACAGGCAGTCGACGATGCTTTC
Source organism: Commensalibacter oyaizuii (assembly GCF_029953265.1). Classification (NCBI taxonomy): domain Bacteria; kingdom Pseudomonadati; phylum Pseudomonadota; class Alphaproteobacteria; order Acetobacterales; family Acetobacteraceae; genus Commensalibacter; species Commensalibacter oyaizuii. The sequence goes on along the minus strand of NZ_JASBAO010000001.1, from coordinate 1,449,955 downwards.
CAACTAATTGCCCCAACAATGTTGCGCGTGTAAGGGAAGTCCATAAATGAGTGGGTCTATAATTTTGTATTTGTTGATTCAACCATGTCAAAGCCGGTAAATGATCTTTTAAACCTCCCTCTCTGATGCTAACAGGAATGTTTGCTTGTTGGAGAGGTAATAAAGCTTTTCCGTCTTTACGCAGAAGTGCAAAAACTTTAACTTCCGCACCATAAGATCGCATCAATGATAAAATGGCAGGCACAGGGAACGCTGCACCGCCACCTTCTAGTGAGTTAATAATGTATGCAATACGCATTGGTATTAACTATGAATTAGGGATGTTACCAAGGCCAAATCTTCAGGTTTGTCAACATCCACAGCCGCCTGCCCCCACGGCATGACAACGAAATGTAGCTTTGCTTTGGTTAATTTATAAATTCTTTTCTTTAATACTTGTCTGGTCAAGCAACGTAGTAAATATCGCAGTATGATCTTGTATCCTAGCAAGTATCCTATTTTTGCAGGTTGTTTCCGATGTTGTTCTAAGGTTTGCCATAGTTTAGCGACTTGTATGGATTGTGGGGTTCTAAATAAAAATATGTTGCATCCCGAAAAAGCACCATCAGCAAGTTTAATATATGTTCGCTTGGTATTGGGAACATCGCGTTCAATTTGTTCTTTAAGGGCGATACCAATAGCAATGTCACAATTTGCTTTTTCAGCTTCTGCTAGGAAGTAATTTACCCATTCAGGTTGAAGTAAAGGGTTGTCTGCAGTTGTAACAAGTAAGGGGGTATTTAGTGTTTGAATAGCTTCAACAACACTGGCACTGGGGCCTAAAGCTGCGGATAAATATTGTATATATTCAGGCAAGATATCCTGAACAACGACTGGTTTTTCAATACTTACCGCTATTTTTTCAATATTTACAATTTTAGATAATGTTTGAGCAACATAATGAATCATTGGTCGCCCTAGAATAGGGATAATCGCTTTGTGAGAAACGTGAGTATGCATAGCCAAGGGGTCTTGTTGTCCTTTTCTAGACCCTGCCAAGATTAAAGCGTTAATCGTTTCACGTTCCATATTATTTCCCTATGCAGCCTTTTGATCATTGTTAGAGGTGGCCTTTTTTTGCTCGCGAAAGTTAGAACCTGCAGGACGATCACGAGGAGGGGCCCCAGTTTTCAACATTACCCAAGGATACCGCTCTGCTTGTTTTACATCGTATCCTATATTAAATACAGTGGGGCTGCGGGGGCGACTTTTTGTATCTTCGTAAAAAGTTCCAAATAATTTATCCCAAAAATAATTTGTGATTCCGTAGTTACCTTTTTCATAATGAAAATGATGCATTACATGAAGTTGTTTGATACGCAGCACGTATTTTGATTTTGGTTTGTAACCGAGATGTTGAATACAGTGAAAAAACTCATAAAAACAGGTCATGTATAAAGCTGTTCCAATTGACGCAAATGCACCAGAAAAACCACCGACGAGATATCCAAGTCCACCACCAACAATAAAAATAGTTGGTAATGTGTTTAAGGGCGATCCAAATAACACATTTAACAGATGTGGATCTTGATGATGGTCAAAATGGATCCGTTTCCAAAGCGATGCTGTCCATTTAATTTGGTATAAAAAAGCAACATGCATAATCCAGCGGTGGATGATATACCATATTAGAGAGAAGCCAAATATCATAACAACAACAGAACTGAGTACAGGGATCCATCCTGTGAAAGTATAATATATACCAATAATACTGGCGATAATAAGGCCAAAATAAAGCAAAATAGTACCATGAGTTAAATAGGCAACCCACAATTGTTTTAAATCCATTTTGCCAAGATCATAGCTGCGACCCGAGCGAAGCTCTTGATTTCGCATAATTTGAAAAATAGACTGGTTGTTCATTGTTTTTCTTCAATCATTAAAATAATAGTACTGGTGGCGAAGAGAAATATTATAAAAGAAGGTATAATTGCAACAGGGGCAGGTAGAGTTCCTGCTTTTCCCAAAGCTCTTAGAACTTCTTGAAAAATAATAAATAATAGACCACACCCTAAGCAATAAATAGGCAGCCAGCTTTTAAACCCAGCACGAGGGGGGATGTATGTTACTGGTACCGCTATGACCAACATTATAACAAAAGTAAAAGGTAAAAAAAACCGTTCCCATATAGATGTCTTTAAATTGTTCGTTGGTGTGCGAAAAGGATGCACATTAGATAATTGTGAAAACATACTTTGGATAGATTGAGGTATTGTTGGAGATGACAGTTCAACCAAAGTGCGTGGCGTAATTTCTATTGGCCAGATATTGTCTGGGTAGGCAGTTAATTTTTTAAACTTTAGTGGGATTGATGGATTTATTTCCAAGATTTTTGCATTTGATAGAATCCATTGATGATCTTGATATGTTGCTGAATCTGCAGTTAAAATCGATCGTAAATGGGATAAGTCGTGGCGTTTTATAACTGTCAAACCTGAAATTTTATTGCCTCCATAGGCAATATAGTCGACATTAATAATATCTAACTTTTGATAGAAGTAAAAAGATTTCCCTTTTTCAGGGGTAGGATTTGTCTTATTCCACCATATAGCCAAATTTAATTCTGTTTTTGGGGTAATTTGATCGTAAAATAGAAAACAAATAACGCTGATAAACAAGGTTACAGGCAATAATTTTTTTAGCAATCCAACCGCAGATAAACCAGCTGAACGTAACATGGTGATTTCATTATTAATCGTTAATTGTGTTAAGGTAATAATAGAACCAATTAACATACTAAGGGGTAGTATAGAGCTGAATAATAAAGGTAAACGCAACGCCATATAATGGACAACTCCCATTATACCTAAATGTCTTTCCAAGATAACGGACATTTGGTCTAGTAACGCCAACGCTTCCATGATTGCTGTAAGTAAAATGGCAGTACCCAAAACAGTACCTAGTAGCTTTATAGACAAATAAATGATTAAGGTATGTTTTTTAAACCAAGATTTCGTCATTTACGTATCTTTTTTACAGAACGGTTTAATAAAAAAGATGGATAAAACGCATATAAACCATTTTTCAGTAACAGGGTCGTATAACATATACAAAAAAATACAGCTAGGGGAAGCCATAATGCTACCAAAGCAGAATAATGACCGCTGGCGACCATATCTGATCCAAATTGCTGAATATGATCATATCCAACCAATGCAACTGCTGCAATGGCGAATCCCAAATTACTTTTTTTGCGTTTTTTCGTAATTGCTAATCCTGTTGCTAAAATAGGAATACAAATAATGGACAAAGATCTAACCAATCGGAAATGAAACTCTGCTTTAATATCTAATATAGAGATTTTACTCGTATGGTGCTGTAATTGTTGATATAATTCTGTAATAGTCAGTTCACGTTTAATAGTTGATTCGCGTTCACCAGTCCCTCTGTCTCGATAACTTAAACGCTTGTGGGATTGTTGCAGGGTCTTTGTTGCTTTATCAAAATTGGTAATATTATTGTTATCATCGGGATTAAGGGTAAGATTTTGACCGTTATATAGATCCAATTGAACTTTGGCCCTATTTTGAGCTGTATGAAATTCGCCTTCTTTGGCTACAATAAAATGTTGAACAGGTTGATTTTTTTCATTTTTCGTTTTTTGTTGAATAAAAATCCCTGAAAGATGTGTTCCATGTTTTGTTGCTTTATCTACGATCATAACCAGGTGATCATCTGGTTTAATGATCATGTGGCTTTGTATGTTGGGTACCCACCCCGCATGAGAAGCGTAAAAGAAAGCCGCGCGAAAATCATAGCGTGCATAAGGTTGAACATAGCCATACAAAATAATGCAAAGAAAACTAATAATGCCGCCAACTATAACGTAAGGGCGCGCACAACGAAATAAAGAGACACCAGAACTTAATAATGCGTCGATTTCGTTATTGAGACTCATTTGTCTGATGCTTAAAAAGACAGATACACATAAAGCCGATGGTATTGCCAGGCCCAGGTAGTGAGGAATTAAATCTGCGAGCAATCCAAGAAATGTACCTAACGGGCTACCGTCTGCGGCTAGCAGGTCAAGTAGTACCAAAAGACGTTCCAGCATCAGCGCAGCAAGAATAATGCCTAAAGAGATGCAAAAACTTGGAAAAGCTTGCGCTAAGAAATAATGATCTAGAAGCTTTAACTGCACATAAGACCATATTGTTTTTTTATGTGCTGAGGGTACGTTATTTTTGGACAAGGGATTACTAGATTTTAATGGTTTAGATAGAAGGAATGTTTTTCAAAAAATTGTTGATTTTTATCCAGGGCTCTTACAGTTGATTTTACGTTTAGTTGATTATCTACTCGCTCTAGCGTAATTTTGCGCCAAGCTGCTTGTCGTTGTGGGCGTGTGGAGTTGGATGAAGCAGAAGCAATGCCTAATAAAGGAATATCTGTGTTAAGAAATTTTTGTGTCATTGTTTTATGAACGTGGCCATATAAAATCATTTCTGCCCCTTCTTCTAATAGAATTTGTTGCAGTTTCTTTCTGTTTCTCAGGGCTTTTCTTTTTGTGACGATCCCAGAAACAGGGGGATGATGTAGTACAACAATTCTAAACAGTCCCTCTTTCTTAGTTTGATAAAGGATACTGCGTAAACGTTGTAATTGGTTTTTATCAATATGTCCACTGGCAAAAAGGGGTAAGGTTGGTACAGCTGAATTTATACCAATTAAAGCGGTCATGTCTGTTTTTGTTACGATTGGATAATCTTGATTGCTGTAGGCCTTGGTCCATGGTGTCCAATAGGCGTAGCTATTGTACCATTTGGTACTAACAAGGGCGTCATGATTTCCAGGAATAACCCGAATTTTAGAGAAAGGTAAGTTATTTAGCCATTCTGCAGCTTGCTGGAATTCTTCAGGTAATGCAAGATTGGTTAAATCGCCCGTAATGACAACTAAATCAGGTTTATGATTGGCTATATCGTTAATGATTTGATCTAACATTTTTTTTTGTAAAATTAGACGTCTTTTTTTCCATGATAAAAAGCTTAAAAATCGTTTATTACAAAGCGATAACTTTGAAAACTGAATGCTTTCTAGTGGCAAATGAATGTCAGAGATATGAGCGATCGTAAAGCGTTTCAAAAACCATTATCCTTAAAAATTAATTATGGTCCGTTACAATAACATAGGTTTATTATTATATTATAGTTGATTTTTTTGTAATTTATTTCATAAAAGACAATATCGAGTTAGATTAAAATATTTTAAAAAAACTGGAATGTTTATTACTACTCTTACGTATTTTAAACAAGTTAATATAAACGATAGAAGCCGTCAGTGAATCAAAAAATTGCCTTGATCAAAAATCCAACCAGCCGATTAAATGCAAAAGAGGATTTAGATTTTTCTCAGTTTGCTAAAGAGTGGTTAGGAGATTATTATTGTGTTCCCACTTCAATTCAAGAGGTCATGGACGTTGTAGCCCAATTTGCCAAAGAAAATGTAAACTGCATTATTGTTGATGGTGGAGATGGTACAATTAGTCGTGTAATGACTGCAATTTATCATTCATATGATTTTAATAAAATGCCATATTTGGTCATTTTGCCTTCAGGAAATACGAATTTAATTGCTAAGGACATCGGGTTTGGCGTGCGTGGTTTTCCAGCGTTGCAGCGTATCAAAATTTTGTCGGAGCGTAACCGTTTGATTAATTCAGTTCAACATCGCCATGCTTTAAAAATCGAATGGTTAGATGCATCTAAACCAGCTGTACTAGGAATGTTTCAAGGGGCGGCTGCTTTTACGAGGGCGATTAATATTGCCCATGGCCCAACAATTTTGAAGAATTTTCCTCATGATTGGGCTGTTGGTGCTACAATTATTACAGCTTTATTAAAATTATTTTTCCCACAAACAAGGGGAAATTGGCTTCAGGGAGAATTTTGCAATATCCAAATTGACTCTCAAAAAATGCAGCAAGAACATACCTTTTTATTTCTGGCAACCACCTTACAAAGCATGTCTAATGGGATGTGGCCTTTCTGGGGGGGGAATTCTCGGGATCAACGATTACATTATTTGAATGTTAAGGCGTATCCTCCCAGGTTGATTGCTGCTTGTTTTTCTTTATTAAGGGGGAAGGTTCCTAATTGGTTGCGACAGAATCCCGCTTATCAAAGCGGTATTGCTCAAAAAATTGTATTAAACATAAATCAAGAAATAATTTTGGACGGAGAACATTTTGATACAGGGGAAAAACAAACTGTTGTATTATCGGTTGGCCCTGAATTTTCATTTGTACGTTTATAATAATGGAAAAGTCGTTATCAGTTCCTCAGTTGTTGGAAACATCCTTAAAAATAGATGATGTTCCTGATGAAGTCATACAATTTGTCGAATCTATTATTGTAAAGACAAAACCAGTTGGGGTTTTGTATTATGGATCAACTTTGTGGAAAAAAGATTTAACAGGGTTATTTGATTTTTATATTGTTTTTGAATCCCTATCAGATTGGTACAAGCACCCTTCTTTCCATAAGTTAGCGAATAAATATCTACCTCCAAACATAGAATATCACGAATTTTCCGATTCGTTAGGGAAATTAAGAGCAAAAGTGGCAATTCTTTCTTTGCAGCAATTACGGTATGCGACAGGGATTCAATCGTTTGATACGACAATGTGGGCACGTTTTTGCCAACCTGTTAAAATTATATGGAGTCGTGATGATTATAGCCAACAAGCATTATTTCGCTGCTTGATACGTGCTGTTGGTACTGCTGCTTGGTGGGCAGCCTACCTTGGTCCTAACGAAGGGACAGCCACTGATTATTGGTGTAATTTATTTTCTCATACTTATGCAGCGGAGTTAAGAGTTGAATCTAAAAATCGACCCTCGTTAATTATACAGAATCGAGAAGATTATTTTACTCAACTTTTAAAATCAGCATGGCAACAAATGGGAATTAACTTTTATGAAGATAATCAATATTTGCTAAAATTAGATGTAAATACTGAAATTAAAAAGCAGGCACAACGTAAATGGTGGTTACGTGTCAGGATCGGTCGGCCTTTAAATGTAGCGCGATTAATCAAAGCAGCTTTTACATTTCAGGGGGGGGCGCAGTATATTGCTTGGAAAATTAAGCGACATAGAGGTATTGATATTCAATTGACTCCATTTCAAGAACGTCACCCGTTGTTTAGTGCACCCTGGGTTTTACTAAAGTTATATCGCCAGGGTGTTTTTAAACGTTAAGTTACTTTAACGGTAAACATACATCTTTTGCAGCTTGAATATAGATTTTTAACAATTGATCAATCTGTTCGCTAGTGTGGGCTGCGGCAATGCTGGCACGTAGTAGTGGTCTGTTATCAGGCGTTGCAGGTGGTAAACTTAGATTAATATAAGCCCCTAATTCAAGGACTTTGTTCCAAAATTGTGCAGCCTGTGCAACATCTTCTAAAATAACAGAAATAACAGAACTGATATCAGGCCCTGTTTGAAAACCCGCTTGTTGTAAACCGTGGTAGAATCGTTCAGCATTTGCCCGAAGTTTATCACGTAACTCAGGGTGATCTTTAATAAGTTTAAGATTCTCCCTCGTTGCTGCGATGACTTCTGGGGGAAGGGATGCTGTAAACATATATGGTCTGGTGCATAGGCGCAGCATATCCATTTGGGGATAATCAGATACGCAGTATCCCCCAACCGTACCTAGGCTTTTAGAGAAAGTACCAACGGTGAAATCAACATCTTGTTCGACTCCATCACGTTCAGCGATACCACGCCCATTTTCACCAAAAATACCAAAAGAATGTGCTTCGTCGATCATTAAATAGGCATTTTCTTCCTTTTTAACCTGTGCAAATTCTTTAAGAGGAATAATGTCCCCAAACATTGAATAAACACCTTCGACTACGATCAGTTTAATACCAGGAATATCCCCTAGACGTCGTAAGCGTTTACGCAGGTCATCAGCATCATTGTGACGAAAACGAATAATTTGGGCTTGGCTTAACCGACTACCATCATAAATGCTGGCGTGACAGTCTGCATCTAGAAACAAATAATCATCTTTACCTGCTAGCGTGGAAACCATCCCTAAGGTTGCTTGATATCCTGTGGAAAAAACCATACAAGAACGACGATTAAAAAAATCAGCTAGATCACGTTCCAAACTTTGATGTAAGGAATAGGTGCCATTTGCTATTCGCGAACCTGTTGTACCTACTCCATATTGTAACGCTGTTTCAGCAGCAGCTTTACGTGCATTTTCAGATTGGCTAAGCCCTAAATAGTTGTTGGTACCAAAAAGGAGAGTTTCTTTGCCTTGAATTATACCTGTCGTTGCGGAGAGCGTTTTTTCAATTGTAGTACCGAAAGGATCATGCTTTGAAACTGATAGTAATTTATCATAAGCGCTATCCAAGGTTTTAAATTTAGTAAAAATATCCATCAAATCGCTCTTTTTATTTTAAAGAAACAATTGCATCAGCAAGATCACGAATTGTTCGAACGTCTGTCAAACGATCCAACGGCATAGAAACATCTAATTTATCTTCGATTTCCATGACAAAATTCATGACAGCAAGCGAATCGAATTCTAAATCTTCGATAATTTTACTGTCCGCAGAAATATTCCGAGGAACTTTTGGATTTTCTAAGAGTGTCTCTATAATGATATTAGAAACACTTTCAATCGTTTCAGTCATATTGATGCCCTCAAAAGAAGAGTTATAGTGCGTTTATTATAATCAATTAGCTTGGTCTTTAAAGATAGCCAGTTTGTTTTACATTCTAAGTAGCTTTGATGTCTTACTTAAGGCATGTGCTTTATAGAAAGTTCAAGCGCTTAAATTAAATTCCCCATCTAACAACATTTTTCTTGCTTTCGCACGGGTTAATTTTCCCGAAGAAGTTTGTGGCAAACTATGGGGTGGGACCAAAATTACAGAGACATCTACGCCATGTTGACGCCTAAATAAATGGGTCATTTCCTCTTGTAGTTTTTTGCGTTCCTCTGGATCAATGGCCCGGCATTGCACCAATGCAACGATGGATTCGTGTTCATCAGTATCGACTGAAAAAACGGCTACATCTCGACTTCTTAGAGATGAAAAATTTTGTTCTGCAGCCCATTCAAGGTCTTGAGGCCAGATATTACGACCGTTAATAATAATCAAATCCTTCTCACGACCTGTAATAACGATTTCATTGTCTAAAATATATCCCAGATCACCTGTCTTTAACCAACCATCATCACTTAAAACACGTTTTGTTTCTTCAGGCTGATTAAAATATTCCTTCATAAGGCTGGGGCCACGCACGTAAATGCTACCAACAACTCGTTCTGATACAGGTTTTCCTTGTTCGTCTCTCACTTCTATTTCGTGTTTAGGTAATATGGGACCACAGAGAATAAAGGTTCTTGTTGTTATGTTAGGATCGTTGCATGGCTTAGCAATTCTGTCAGTTTCAAGAACGTTTAAGTCAACAGTATCTGTTTTGATCCCTGTGTTTAAAGGTGCAAAGCTCAGTGCTAATGTTGCTTCAGCCATGCCATAACTGGCAACAAACGCTTTTGGATTAAAACCATATGAAGCGTATTGCTCTGCGAATTGTTCTAAAATATGGGGACGAATCATATCGCCTCCTATTCCTGCTGATCGCCAAGAGGATAAATCAAGATCAAGGGTGGAGGAGGGTGCTCTACGACCACATAGTTCATATCCAAATGATGGACTATAAGAAATGGTTGCTTTGTTACGGCTGATTAAATCAAGCCATACATGAGGTCGTCGTGCAAAGTCACGTGTGGGTAGAAGATCAATGGTTAATTGGCATGTCATCGGAGTAATAAAAAAACCAACTAATCCCATGTCATGGTATAAAGGTAACCAAGAAACACACCGATCCCCTGTTTCTTTGACCTGCAATCCATACGCTGCAATAGCATGAGTATTTGCTAG